>JALJPA010000264.1 GCA_022969215.1 Colwellia sp.
TAGGTTATCTACCTTGGAGGTTAGCTAAGCTAGCCTCCATTTTTAATCCTCACACGGAAGTCGTTTTCTTCTCTAGTAAGACGTTTCCTGCAGTACCTTATCCTTTATTTTGTTTACCTCATTTTCCGGAGTTTCTATGTTTATTCTCACTTGCATTGCTAAGCGTTTATCCGCTATTTCATCAATGTTACTTTTAGCAATGAGTGCTTCAACTTTTGCTTTGCCTCTTTCAACGAATGTATCCGATGAGAAAGCAAAAGCTGACGCATTAGCACCAGTAAATGACGGCCCTTATGTTTTTGTTAATGAACAGCAACAACTTGAATCTTACTGGCTGTGCCAAGGGGAAGTGCTAACAAAAACCACTAAAATGGTAAATTTTCCTCTGTCGGTATCCGCTTGTAACATGCCTGCCGCGATACATGCTTTAAGCAGTGTTGAAAATAAAGTACTTGAATTTTCTGGTGATTATCCAGTCGCAGCCTTAAGTGATTTTCACGGTAAATATGACTTAATGATTGAGCTATTAACCAATAATAATATCATTGATGAAAATAAAAACTGGGCCTTTGGTAAAGGTCACTTTGTGATTACCGGTGATATTTTTGACCGTGGAGATAAGGTCACTGAAATTCTATGGTTTTTATATAATTTAGAGCAGCAGGCACAAAAAGCTGGCGGTGATATCCACCTCACCTTAGGTAACCATGAAGTGATGGTACTTAATGGTGACTTACGTTACTTACACCCTAAATATATTGAAACGGCGAATAAGTTAAATAAGCCTTTTGAAACACTCTTTGCCGAAGCTAGCATTATCGGTAACTGGTTACGTAGCAAACCGGTATTAGTAAAAGTCAATAATATGCTATTTGCTCATGGTGGTTTTCATCCAAGTTTAGCGACAGAAAAACGCACTCTAGTGGACATCAATACCGTCTTTAAAGATAGCCTGATTAAAGCTGAGCTTGATAAACCTCGAGAAGGCTGGGCGAAGTATTTGCACAAGACTAACGGCCCTATTTGGTATCGTGGTTACTTTGCTGCCGATCGCGGAAAAGATGGTGGAGCAACGTCTACTGAAATTGACTTGTTACTTAAACATTTTGATGTCGAACATTTAATTGTCGGTCACACCTCACAAAAACAAATAGAGACACGCTATCAAGGTCGCGTAATCGCGATAGATTCAAGTATCAAACGTGGCAATTATGGTGAGATATTATTTATCGAGAAGGGTAAAAAATGGCGTGGCAGCTTGAGTGGTAAAGTATTACCACTTTATCATCAATAAGGTATTAGTAAATACACCGTGATTAGGTGTTAGTTATGTCACAAAAATCAAAAATCAAAAATCAAAAACTAAAAACTAAAAAGCCAATATCAATGATGATATTGGCTTTTTGGCTTTAGCTAAGGTAACAGTAGCTAAAGCAGTTAATCGTAGCTATAGGGTTTAGTCTTTAATCTCAGCATTATGATAAACGTTTTGCACGTCATCACAATCATCTAACATGGCAATAAACTTCTCAAAGTTAGCTAGGTCTTCTTCACCTTCAACATCGATGTAGTTTTGTGGTACCCAAGTGATTTCTTCAACTTCTAACTCAAACTCTGGCATAGAGTTAGCAAATTCAGTTTTGATTTTGAAAAATTCAGTATGAGGTGCATAAACGGTAATAATACCGTCCTCTAATTCAACGTCACTTACGTCAATATCGGCCATCATTAGGTTTTCTAATACGGTTTCATCATCTTCACCTTTAAAAGCGAAAACAGCTTGATGATCAAACATATGAGAAACAGTACCCGATGAACCAATTTTTGCGTGGCTTTTAGAAAAACATTGACGAACATCTTTAATGGTACGGTTACCGTTATCAGTTAAACAGTCAATAATTACCATGCAGTTGCCTGGACCAAAGCCTTCGTAACGTGCTTCAACGAAATCTTCACCACCAGCACCAGAAGCCTTTTTAATCGCATTTTCAATTACGTGAGTAGGAACTTGGTCTTTCTTGGCGCGGTCAATTAAGCCACGTAAAGTAAGGTTACCATCGGGGTCAACGCCACCATTTTTAGCACAAACGTAAATTGCTTTACCGTACTTAGAGTAAACTTTAGTTTTGGCCCCAGCGGTTTTGGCCATAGATAATTTGCGGTTTTGGTAAGCTCTGCCCATCTCAATGTCTTCTTTTATGTTCGAAAAATATAATGCGCTAGATTCTACCAGTCTCAATGGTCGCTTGACTAGTGTTCTTGCTCATATTTTACCAAAAACAGTTCTCAGTCCAGATAATAATATTAATCGTTAATTATATTTTAAGGGTAAAATAATCACTTGCTATTGTAGTGTCTCTTTTATACTTTAGTTATTGGTTTTAATAACAATAATTTTAAGAGCAGACTATGAATAAGTATGATGAATATAAGGTCATTTATGTTACTGAAGGTGGCTGTGGCACCTTATTACTTGGCTCAAGTGGTTTACCGTTAAAAAGATTAGAAGCGACATTAAACCAAGAGGCTAGCGATGGCTGGCAGCTAGTCTTTCAAGTGATTGAACAAAAACGCTTTTGGTTATTCTGGTCACGTGAAGCCGTTATTATAACTTTAGGGCGAAGTCATGGTTAAAACGGCTTTACTCAAAGCCATTCGTTTTTATCAAAAAACGGGAGGCTCTGTTAAGCATTTTGCTCTTAGTTGTAACTTCACGCCAACTTGCTCACATTATACTTACCAAGCCATAGAACGTTTTGGCGTAATTAAAGGCGTCCATATCGGGATTAAGCGTATTAAACGTTGTAATGATCCTGATTGCATTGATGTGATCGAAGATCCCGTGCCAGTTAAGTTAGCAAAAACTCAATCCGGTAAATAGCCAAGGAATCTATTATGACAGCAGAGTCGTTACGCCAAGAAGAAGAGCAGTTACGCAAACAAGTTGCTGAGCTTAGCAGCGAGCAAAAAAAACAATATTACGCCTTAGAGGTTGCTCAGGTTAAAGACCCTGATACCTATGCTGTCTTAAATTGGGCTTTTCTCGCCGGCTTGCATCATTTTTATTTAGGTAGGTGGCAACGTGGCTTACTTAATCTGGTACTCATGCTTATTGGCGGCTTATTCTATTTTAGTCAACTACAGCCTCTACTGGGTGGGGCAATGATCTTGCTAGTCTTTATTATTGAATTACCGCAGCTGTTTAATAGTCAAAATATTATTCACAGCTACAATAATCAGCTAATGCAGCGCTTGCTAAAACAAGTCAGAGGCGAGCAGTAATATGTGCCGAAAGTAAGTTATCAATGAGTTAAAGTTACAGTTAATAGCATTAAGTTACCTGTCTTTGAAGTACTATTAATCTTATGATATAACCGTATTTACCATCTAGCTTAGGGAGTTCGATTGTGACTGAGCAACTAACAGAACAAGAAATCATTAATAAAATTAGCCAACGACAATGTTTTAAAGCGACTATTGACGGGGGGGCATTTACATTGAAAATTGAGCGCTATACCCCTGCTATGTCAGCAGCAATTCATGATGGCGGCAATTTCCGCGCAGAATTAGCAGATAACTGTTTGTTGGAAAAAGCAGATCGTTATTATGAAGAAGATCCCTATACCGGTAGTTTTATTGCTAAGCAAGCCATCACTTTAATCGCTCACGACTCGCGTTATGAATATGACTTAAATCGTGATACTGATGAATGTGTCTATGAAACTGCTTGGGGCAAAGAAATATGGAAAACGCCGCTCAGTGCAGAGATGATTAGCAAAAGTAAGGCTAAACATGCGCAGTTTTACCGTATTGTCGCGGCTGTAGTTGAAGCCTTAGTGGAAGATTTTGGTCAATGTATTGTTTATGATAATCACTCTTATAACTTCAAGCGCCATGAGAGAAAAGCCTTACCCGTAATTAACGTAGGCACAACTTCTGTTAAAGGTGAGCAATGGCGACCAATTATTGATAGCTGGCTTAGTGCGCTACAAGGTATGGATGTGGATGGTACTGACATTACTGCGGCAGAAAATGATATTTTTTATGGCAAAGGCCGTTTAGCGGGTTTTTGTCATAGTCGCTATGACAATGTTTTAGTGTTGGCGACGGAAGCTAAAAAAATCTTTATGGATGAATTAACGGGCCAAGCTGATGCAGTAGTTTTACCTTCATTACAGCGTGTTTACAACGATACTGTCGCTGGACATACTCAGTGGTATATCAATAACTATCATAAAAACTCTGGTTAATCACTGCTAAAGGGACTTAGCTTGCAGTAATACCATTTTCATTAAGTTTGTGATCTTGTTGTGCATAGGGAAAATATCTCAGGACAAGGCGCCCGATTGACCAATAGCTGGCTATTGGGATTGAGAGCAACGTAGTCGTGGGCTATTTTAACCAGCATAAGTGGGCAATAACTTAGTGGAATTAGTATAAATTTATCCCTAATAGTTACAGCCAATAAAAAAGCACCTTACTGATAATATGAGTAAGGTGCTTTTTATTTCTCGCTGTTTGCTTTAGCTAGTAGCTAAATCCAGCCTAGTACATCTTTCATTACCGACCAGCGTGGCTTTTTCGCTTTCGGGTTTTTACCTAAAATCCAATAATCATAGACTTTATCTTGGAAGCCATTCTCTTTTTTCAGTTTCAGCCAAGTATTCATATACTGCAAATAATCTAACTGGCCTTTTGGCATTACAAAAGCGATAGGCGCTCTAAATCTTAAGCCCTTAGGAATAACCGCTGCAAAGTTTGGATATAACATAGCCCAAGCCGAGCCTGCTTCGATTGAGTAAATAAAGGCATCTACTTCTTTGTGTTGGCCTTTAAGGAACTGTCTAACGTCATTAAACTCTGTTAATTGTGCATTTGGTAAGTATTCTTTGACCATGTCTTGGTAATATTTACTCTTGCGCATACCTAAGTTGAGAGTTTCCATTGCCTGAATCGTATAAAGATCGGAAAATTCATCACGTTTAGCATCATTAACTAATAAGCCTACAGTATGAAAAGAGTAAGGGTCTGAAAATGCTACTGCTAAGGCACGTTTAGGCGTTATTGTGTGGCCACCAATAATGATGTCGACACTGCCATCAGCCAATAACTCAGCTTCATTTTTTCTATCTTCATCTGAAATGCGGATCAGGGAAAGATTAATATCAAGATCTTTAGCAAATTGATTGAGTAGTTCCACATCAAAACCTACCGTACGACCATCTAAGTTCCTAGAGGCATAAGGTAAACTAGCAACGTAATAACCAACACGAATACTTTTTCTAGCGAGAATTACCTCAAGACGTGGCTGTTGCTGCTCAAAGTAGCCTAGTTGTGTAAGTTCTTTGTATCGGTCTGTTTTAGCGCTGGTATTCATCGATTTCATTGCTTCAAACGTTTGCTGACCTTCATATTTATAGGGAATTAATGTCTTTAATATAAATCCTGCGGCAATCATCACACCAAAAGTAACGACTAAATGCAGAGCAATGGCTTGCATCATTCTATGCCACCTAAGCTTTTTCAAGACCGCAGAGGCGACAAGTAAAGTAACGACAAAGCCGTGCAGTGCTGCTAAGCCGGTAGCAAAACGTGCAGTTACCACGCTGCCTAATAAATATAATTGAAATTGATCGGCAGGTAAGTCAAAGAAATCAAGTAAAAATGGAATAGCGACCGCCATGCTACCAAAAGCGGTTAAGGCGCCCATTATTACAAAAGATATATAGTCATTAAAGCTAAGAGGCGAGCCAACATACCAAGCTGAGAATAATATAAAACCTAAGCCGA
>JALJPA010000265.1 GCA_022969215.1 Colwellia sp.
TTTACATCATTTAAGTGGGATAATCTTGCTGTTATTGTTTATATAAGACAATAAGGTAAAAATAGAAGCTTTTAGCGAAACGTAAGAGGCAAAAATGCGGCCACATTAATGTGCGTTATCTCGATAAATAATTATCGCCGACACATTAACAGAATGGCCTGTTGCAAGAATTGACCTGAATAACAAGTCAAAAAACAGCATAAACATTTAGTCCCGCGCAACGAAAGCTATTTTGTAATGATATAAACCAAATTAGATAAGTTTCCATCGAGCAACAACCAGAATAGTAAGCCAAATCGCTGAATTTCAAACTGCTCAACAAATATCAATTTGATAATATCGAGCACAGCACAATTTGCTGCGCGCATGAAGAAACAATTTTTCTCAGGTGTACATCACCTGAGAGTACAATCAGATTAAATAACAGCTTACAGCGCAATATGGCGCTGTAATTTGACACCCGAGAGGCTGACATCTTGCTGTTACCATAGCGATAAATTGCTTTGTGTTCGAAGCTTGTAGTGTTGTGACTAAAAATGAGTCACTAAAACTATGAAACGTATGTTAATTAACGCTACACAATCAGAAGAATTACGTGTAGCACTAGTCGATGGTCAACAACTTTATGATTTAGATATCGAAAGTCCTGGTCACGAACAAAAAAAATCAAATATCTATAAAGCAAAAATTACGCGTATAGAACCCTCTCTAGAAGCTGCTTTTGTTGACTATGGCGCAGATCGCCACGGTTTCCTTCCTATGAAAGAAATCGCCCGTGAATACTTCCCTAAAGGCTATACATTCCAAGGTCGCCCTAACATTAAAGAAGTACTGCGCGAAGGCCAAGAGGTTATCGTACAGATTGATAAAGAAGAGCGAGGCCAGAAAGGCGCAGCGCTAACTACTTTTATTAGTCTTGCTGGCAGCTACTTAGTATTAATGCCGAATAACCCACGTGCCGGTGGTATTTCACGCCGTATTGAAGGTGACGAACGCACAGAATTAAAAACTTCTTTAAGTAAGTTAGAGTTACCTAAAGGCATGGGCTTAATAGTAAGAACTGCTGGTGTAGGTAAAAATTACGACGAGTTAGAATGGGATTTAAGTGTATTATTACATCACTGGCAAGCAATCAGTGATGCAGGTAAAACTCGCCCTGCTCCTTTCTTAATTCATCAAGAAACCAACCTTATATTGCGTGCTATTCGTGACTATTTACGTCGTGATATTGGTGAAGTATTGATTGATCGCCCTAAAACCTTTGAAAGTGTTAAAAAGCACATTGAAGTGGTTCGCCCTGATTTCTTAAATAAAATAAAGCTATATACCAGTGATGTACCTTTATTTACTCATTACCAAATTGAAACACAAATAGAAACAGCGTTTCAGCGTGAAGTACGTCTACCTTCTGGCGGTTCAATCGTTATTGACCCTACAGAAGCGATGACCTCTATTGATATCAACTCTGCCCGTGCAACTAAAGGTAGCGATATCGAAGAAACTGCTTTTAATACCAATTTAGAAGCTGCTGAAGAAATTGCTCGTCAATTACGTTTACGCGATTTAGGTGGTTTGGTCGTTATTGATTTTATCGATATGACGCCAGTACGCCACCAACGTGAAGTTGAAAATAGAATGCGTGATTCAGTTCACCAAGATAGAGCCCGCATTCAATTAGGTAAAATATCGCGTTTTGGTTTACTTGAAATGTCTCGTCAACGTTTACGCCCTTCTATTGGTGAAACAAGTCAAGGGGTATGTCCTCGCTGTAGCGGCACTGGTCATGTCCGTGGTGTTGAATCTTTAGCATTATCTGTATTACGTTTAATGGAAGAAGAAGCCATTAAAGACAATACTTTACATGTACAAGCGCAAGTTCCTGTACCTGTAGCTACTTACTTATTAAATGAAAAACGCCGTTCGGTTATGCATATTGAAAAACATCATAATGTCAGGGTGTTAATCATTCCTAATCCACATATGGATACGCCGCAATACGAAGTACTGCGTGTTAAAAATGATGAAACTGTCGAAGAAGCAAGTTATGAAATGCCGGTAAAACAAGCTGAACTTGAAGAAGCTAAGATGCCTAAATTTGATAAAGCTGCAGCTAAACGTGATGAACCCTTAATTCAAGGCATGACAGCACCGACACGTGCACCTAGAGTTAGTGACTCCACAGCTAAAGCCGAAACTGACAAAGCAACAGTAACCAAAGAGAATAAGCCTAGTGGTTTCTTTGCTTGGTTGAAGAAGCTTTTTGTTGCTGAAGAAGTTGTTGAAGAAGTTAAAGAAACAACTACTACTGAAAAGCCTAGACGCTCTCAAGGTAGACGCGACAGTCAACAAGGTAAACGTCGTAACAGTCGTGGTGGCAACCGTAATCGCAATGACCGTACTGAACGTAGTGAACATACTGAACGAAATGGTGATAGTTCAACTACTCAGTCGACCAACAGTGCTAATGAATCAAGAAGTCCTCGTCCTGCACGTGCTGACGAACAGACTAAACCTAAAAGACAAGCCCGTAAAAATGACAACCTAGATAAAGATAATGTTGTTAAAGAAGAGAAAAATACTGAACGTCGTCAACGTAGAACGAATCGTAAAAAAATACGTATTCAGTCTGCAGATAAAGCTACCGACTCAGCAGAATCTTTAACAGCCGTTAAAGCGACTGATAATGAACAGCTTAACAAGCCAGTGGTAGAGGCCGAAGTTAATATCGAAGTGAATAATGAAGACAGACCACGCAATAGACGCTCGCCTAGACACCTAAGAGCAAATGGACAACGTCGTCGTCGTAATAACAGTGCTGAAAATAATGCTGAAGCTTCACCAGTAAGCCAAGCATTGACCGCTGAGCCGGTAACTACCGATGAATCAGTAGCAGCGCGCTATCCTGTTGCTGCGGTTACAGAAATAGCAGAACAACAAACGGTAGAGACTACTTCAAATGAAGTTAAAGTAACTACTGAAGAAGTTGTTAAAGAAGCTGTCGTTGAACAAGTGAATGCTGCACCCGTTGCAACAGCTGTTGAAGAACAGTTAAGCACTCCTGTAGTAATAGATACGCCGAAAGCCGAAGAAGTTTCAACCTCTGCGGTTGCTGAGCCAGTGATTGAGCCAGTGATTGAGCCAGTAATTGAAGCTAAACCAGTGACTGAAGTGCAGCAAGAGTTACCTTTAGAGCAACAAGAAGATATTGCTACGACTAAAGAAACTTCACCTGAAGTGAAAACAGAAGTTGTCGAACCTGCTATTGAAACTACAGTTGTTGAAACTAAAGTCGAATCAGTAGTGACGAATCAGGCTACTGAAACTCTTGCAGCTGAAAAAGCAAGCGATGTTACTCCCGAAGCTATTGTGACTGAAGCAGCTGATGCCAACACCAAAGCGTCAGAAGAAAAGGTTGAGGTTAAAGTTATACCAGCTAAGAAAGTAGCTCCAATAGCTAAAAAAGCGGCTCCGAAGGATAAAAAGCTAGCTAGACAAGTGAAAAAAGCAAATCGACTTTCTGGTCATGCAACGGCACCGATGACTAAAACCCAAAGCATCACTACCATTAAAGACATTCCAACAAGCTTTATGGCTGATAACGAGCGACTAGCTCATCAATCATCAGGTAGAACGGCTATCACGGCTGATGTAGTGAACCGAAGTAGTGCGCAGGCAACTAAGCCTTAGCAAACACCTGCTATACATAAAGCCAGTTATAGAGTTTATAACTGGCTTTTTTTTGTCTAAATTTCAGCTAATTTAATCACAATTATTATTATTCAATAAATGTAAAAGATATAATAATTATGCTTTTAAAATAGTACATTTATTTACAAACTATATGGATTGTAATCAGAAAAGGTTATAGCCGACTATAACTTAGCATTAACAAAATAGCTTGACTGTTGGTCTAGGCTAACGTTAAATAGTTAACAGTAGAAGGCCCGCTGTTAATGAATGATATAGGTCATAATTGTTACCTAGTGGATAGTAAGGTAACGGATAAAAAAGAGAGTAATAATTATTATGAAAAAATGGTTTTTTTCTGACAATGGTGAAGTAACAGGTCCTTTAGGACTAAAAGAGTCAAACGATTTAATTGCTAAAAATCCAGACTTATATGCTTGGCATCCTTCTTATACTCATTGGGTTCCTGTTAGTTGTATTAATGAATTTGAAAGTTCTATCACTCCTCCACCTCCGCCAATAGAGATCCCTAGTGGTCTTATTGATGATTTAATTGGTGAAGAAAAAGAATTAATCACCACCTTAGAACGTATCGATAAAACGATTAAAATCACTTCCGACTCTTTATATGAAATAGATACCGAGTTAGATAATTATAGCCAAATCGCTCATAATTTAACGGAAGAAGTTAGAGTGGTCGTTAAGACTATTGAAGAGCAGTATGCCTCTCTACAGAAGAACCTAGCTAACGTAATTAAAACTGAGTACTAATGATATTGAGTTGTTTTAAGAAGCAGCTAACTAATACATCAGATTAATTATAAAAACTAAAGTTAACAGATAAGAGTACTTACAATGAAAAAATGGTTTTTTTCAAATAATGGCGAAGTAACTGCCCCATTAGACTTAGACGCAGCAAAAGATTATTTAGCCAGCAACCCCGATGTATATGGCTGGCATCCCTCATTTAATCAATGGAAGCCTGTTAATTGTATTAGTGAGTTTGTCGATGTACTGCCTCCAACTGTACAAGCGCCATTAATTCCAAAAGAAATTTCTGACAAATTTGCAGCCAAAAAACAACGCTTAGAAGCAAAATTAACCTCAATTGACGACAGTATTAATCACAGTCAATCATCTTTAGTCAAATTTGAACAACAAATTTCCGACTATAAAGACTTAACGAAAAACTTAAATGATGAAGTTAAAGGTGCTATCGATAACATCGAGAAAAAGTACAGAAATTTAAGTCGTAAGCTATCGCAAGTTAAAGACGCAGTGCATATTGCAGAAACAGAAATGTCTGAAGTTGTTGGCGACTTTGAACATAGAATGAGCTCAAATGACATCTTCATGCCCTCTTGTAATCACAGCACAATGCCACAAGACTACGCGAATAATGCATTATCAGACAGTGCTCATGCAAGCAAAGCCAAACTTGCTCAAGAGAAATTAGCAACACCTCATAGGCGTGTTGAACCTGGTGACACTAAAGCTGAAGAAGCAGTAATTGCAGTACAAGAGCCAGTTAAAACGACAGAAAAAGTTCAAGATAAAAAAGAAATTAAAAAAACGGCTAAAAAAACAGATAAACAGGCCAGCCAATCACTTTTATATGACACATACGAAGCCAACCATTCACCTAAAGACAGCTTCAATGGTATGAAAAATATGATGAAGTCGGTATTTAAAGGTGATAGTAAAGTAGAAAAGATTGAAAAAGAACAAAAAGTGGAAAAAATAGAAACAAAAAAAGCTAAAGATGAACCGTTATCAATGGCTGAACGTTTAAAAATGGCACAAAACAACCAATAAAATCGTTACCGCTTTAATCATGATGTCGTTATAAGTAATACTTAAAACCATATCAATAAAAAGCCAGTCATTCGTTAGAATGACTGGCTTTTTTTATACTTATTAACCTGTATATGTTTAGCTAAGGCTAAACATATACATTAATGGCAGAGCTATTTAACATGCGCTAAGGCTTGTTTGGCTAACTTAGTGATTGCAGACCAGTTTTTATTTTCAACAATATCACTTGATACTAACCATGAGCCACCACAACATACGACATTAGGTAAAGCTA
>JALJPA010000266.1 GCA_022969215.1 Colwellia sp.
TTGCTTTATTAATTTCTAAGTACGAGCAATAGCCCAAAACTTGAGCTTATTTTGCCAAGCGGCAATAAATTGCCGTCTCAGTGATGATTCAAGGCAAAATCGCTACTCACCATAATTATAGTTTACCTAGCCTTAAAGTATTTTAACAACAAAAAAAACTAAATTTCAATTAGTTAAAGTGCACTAATGCACTATTAAGCTGTCTTTTCCCAAAAAAGTATCAGTATCAAAAATAATGGTACATTTTTTGCTTTTATTTGAGTAGTGAAAAATAACGTCAAAATATGCTCTTTGAGCAGTTAATTTATATCCATGACGTTAATAGATAAAGTTAATGAGGTTGTCGTATGCAAACACTAAACGTACTTGATAATAGATTCTCACCATTCAATACCTATAGTACATTGAACACTGATGCGCATGTTGCTGAAACTTTTACTAATACTGTTTTCGATAAGCGTCAGATTTTAGCCTTTATGACCCAATTACAAACCACACTTGATATTGATAAGCTATTAAATATTTTTGCCGTAGAAGCGGCGCGTTACGTTGATTTTTCAGGGCTTTACTTTAAAAGCCAGAGCCTTAACAAGACGTTACGTGGCAGCAGGAAAGCAAAAAAAGAACGCCGTTTTGATTTGAAAGTTGCCGATGATTTTATTGGTACACTCAGTTACGGCATAAATAGCCCTATCAGTTTAACCAACTACAAAGTTTTACAGCAACTGCACTTATGCTTATTGCACCCACTTAAAAATGCCATTGCTTATTATGCTGCTATGCAACTTGCCATGCAAGATTCATTAACAGGGCTAGGAAATCGCCGTTATTTTGATGAGCAATTAAAACGCGCCATGCATAATGCTAACCGCCATCATAGTTTAGTGGGTTTAGTCTTAGGTGACTTAGATAAATTTAAAGCGATTAATGATGCTTATGGCCACGCAACTGGAGATTTAGTGTTGCGAGAATTTGCCAATGTACTGCGCCAGTGTACTCGAGACTCGGACAGTATATTTAGATTTGGTGGCGATGAGTTTGCCATTATCGTCGAGAATGCTGACGAGACTGCTTTAGCCATAATTGAAAATAGAATAAATCTAGCATTAAAAAGCAGTATTTTGTTAAGTAAATACCAACTAGGTTGCAGTATAGGGACTACTTTTATGAATAGAGCTGATAATGAAATGAGTTTCTTTGAACGCGCAGATGAAATTTTATACCGCAGTAAAATGCAAGCGGCTGCGCATTTAAGTGTGGTATAGATTGAAAATGAACAGTTGATAGCGGTTTAGGCACTAACTTTTTTCAGCCTTGAGCGCCTTAAATGCCACTTTACGCTCATTAGGGGTGTCATTAACTAATAGTCGACAGAATCGAACCGCGTGGGCAAATGATTTTTCATCGACAGCAATTCCATCGACATTAGCCTTACTCAAGTATTGTAAAACTGCGATAAAATAAGTTTCATCTAATAAAAACACTTTAGAATAGTGATTAATAGCATCGGCTAATGAGGGATACAAGACACCATCAAAGCTAAAGGTTGCGGTTTCATCCAATTCAACATCAATCTCATCAAGCTCAATACCATTAGCCACCAATGGCCAACCTAAATAGTTGACTCTTTCCTTGGCGACTTCATACATAAACCAAGCACTTCTGGCAAAACCAGCAAAGTTACCTTGCTCAAAACCACTGTTCGCTAGTTCTTGCTCAGTCCAATTTATACCGATAGCAAGGTCTTTCGCGTAGCGTTGTAGTAACTGGCGCTTTACTTGCTCTTTGACTGCCCAAATGGAATTTTCATCGGGTTTGCTGGCAAGCTGTTGACACTCTCGGCACGTTGGCACAGATATCACGGGATGAGGGCATGAGCGTAACAAGTAGTTGTTACGCTCATTAGTAGGTATTGTACTCGCGGCAGGAACAATAAAACTTACTTGGCTAGGCTCACCACAAAACCAACAGCAGTGCCTTTTTTTAAAAGGTGTTTCAGTAATGATTACTGCTACTGGCTCTGCTGTGTGTACTGATGTTTCAGGTACAAGGGGTGCTACCATATTGGCTTTACTACCAATTTTACTCATTGAGTATGAGTGAGCCGCTCAACAAGGTTCTAGCGCTTTCTTTTGATTTTACTATTGTACTTGCTGTTAGTTTGCTCAGCTCTATTTTTCTGCTTTGCTTTACCTTTAACATCTTTTTTAGCTAAGTTTTGATTTTTTTCTTGAGTAGCACGATATCTATTCTTACTTTCACGCTTAACTGTTGCTTCTTGATAAGCTTCATTTTCTTGGTGATTAAACTCGTAACCCGGCACCACAATACGTTCAAATCGGCGACCGATAAGCTCTTCAATGTTTCCTAAAAAACGCTCATCTTTCGGGCTTACTAAAGAAATTGCCGTACCAGACTTACCTGCTCTGCCCGTACGACCAACGCGATGAACGTAATCTTCGGCAAGGAACGGTAAGTGAAAGTTAACAACGTAGCCAAGGTCTTCTATATCTAAGCCGCGAGCAGCAACATCGGTTGCCACTAATACTCGTACCTTACCTTCTTTAAATTGCTCTAAGGCTTTATTTCTGGCGCCCTGAGTTTTATCGCCATGACATAACGCGGCTTTAATACCGTCCAATTTAAGCTCTTTTGCTAAGAGATTAGCACTTTCTTTGGTACCAGCAAAAACAAGCACTTGCTGCCAGTTATTGACGCCAATTAACTCAGAAAGTAATTCACGTTTACGCGCTTCACTTACCCAATATACTGATTGCTTTATTTTACCTGAAGTGGTGTTTTCTCTAGAAACGCTAATAGTTTTTGGCGTTTTTAAC
Source organism: Colwellia sp. (assembly GCA_022969215.1). Classification (GTDB taxonomy): domain Bacteria; phylum Pseudomonadota; class Gammaproteobacteria; order Enterobacterales; family Alteromonadaceae; genus Colwellia. The sequence continues at coordinate 2,838 of JALJPA010000266.1, forward strand.
AATTGATTGGCTAATGTTTTTACCCGCTCAGAGAAAGTCGCTGAAAACATTAACGTTTGGTGTTTATGTTTAATTGCTAAAAGTAACTTTTCTATATCGGTTAAAAAGCCCATGTCTAGCATGCGATCAGCTTCATCAAGTACTAGAAATTTAACTTGTGATAAATCAACATTGTGCGAGGCTAAGTGCTCTAACAGACGACCTGGCGTTGCCACTAACACATCAAGACCTTGCTTAAGCATATTAGTTTGTGAGGCCATTTTACCGCCACCATAAACCACACCTGTTTTTACCGGTAGGTATTGACTGAACTGCTTAATATTCTCGCTAACTTGTTTAGCAAGTTCACGGGTTGGCGTTAGTATCAAAGCACGAATCCCCTGACCTGAAGCACTTTTTTCATTGTCAGCAGTAGTTGAACTGTGAGCCGCATGGTTGGCTTTAGCAATCGCATCTAAAATCGGTAAACTAAAAGCAGCAGTTTTTCCGGTACCAGTTTGTGCGCTCGCTAAAAGGTCAGTACCTCGGCGAATAACCGGAATTGCTTCTTGTTGAATTGGGGTTAAATTCTTATAACCACAGGCCTTAACCGCTTTTAATAAATCCGCTGATAAGCCAATTGCATCAACACTCATATGTCACCTAAACCCTAAAATAAACGCGTAAAAAACTGAAATAGTATAATTGGGCGGGATTATAATACAAATTGTTGTTAAAAGCAGAACTAGTCTTAATTAATAGCAATTGAAATAACTTGTTGACTTGGCAGGCTATGAATCTGCGGAAGAAAAATCCCCGACAAGCAGCCATCAATGATTTTAACAAGATGTGATCCATTGACATTTATCGCAAAAAAAATCAACTATCACAGGGTATGGATTCATAAGCTTGATACCGAAAAACTCAGAATCAATATTGGTTCTACAGCTATATTTTTACTGTAGAACAATGATATCGCTAACTGTAGAACGTGAAGTTACTAAATTACCAGCACTGTACTCATTCTTGCTAATAATTAGTAATAGGGGCGGCAACGCCAGCGGCAACGTAAGGAATAACGCGTTCGATAACTCCCGCGATATCTAACTTGTTATTAAAATCATTTTGAGCAATATCAATCAAGGCTTCACTTGAAGACATAGTAAAAACAATAGTGCCCATGGTGAAGTGTAAACGCCAAAACATTTCTTCCGTTGTTAATTCTGGGTAAGCTATTTTTACCGCTTTGGTGAAATTGGTGAACACATCGGGATACTGAGTGGTTAAAAACCAACGTAAAAAACCTTGGCTATCCGTATAGCCACGACCTAATAACTGTAAGAATGTACTGGTACCGTTTTCTTTAAACTCATTAAGTTTAAGTAACGGCTCGATAAAGGCATAAAATACCTCATGTAAAGTCGGCTTTTGCTCTGCTTGGCAAATTAATGACAATGCTGATTCTAATTGCGGAGATAATTCATCCATGTAGCGAGACATCACGGCTTTAATCAGCTCTTTTTTAGAGCCAAAATGATAATTCACCGCCGCTAAATTAACATTAGCTTGGCTGGTAATCTCTCTTAAAGAAGTACCATTAAAACCTTTATCGGCAAAAAGTACATCGGCGGCATCTAATATTTTATTTTTGGTACTCATACTTCCACTTCTAACTGCTTGCTGTTTAACTTATTAAATACTAATAGCATTAAATATAAACAGCTAGTTTAAACACCCGTTTAAAATAGCGTATTATTTGTAAATAGGTCAAGCTTTTATAAATGTCGATATTATAAATAATTAAAATGTAGCTAACAAGAGCACTCTATTACAAATCGTTACCCTATCTATACAGTAAAATACAGGCAGAGCATTTATGATTAACTCAGTTTCAAGCAAGCAGTAATTTAAACAAGTTACTGCGGACGTTGACTCCCTTTTATATCATTGTTTTTGTTTGTTATTTTTTTATATTTCCACCCTGTTTCATGTTGTAGTTTGCTCATTCATTTGGATGAGCATTTTTTTTGCCTGTAATTTGACCTTACCAGCCCTAAGTAACTATTTCCCTTATAAACTTTGTATCAAGCAAACATTTTTATATACTAGCGCCACCTAATAACTTATCTAATAACGATTATAAAAATGAAACAGATTAAGAAAACATTCAAGTTTACCGGTCTTGCTTTAATTATTGCCGCTTCTTTAACCGCGTGTAATCAAGGCTCTAGTCAACAAGCCTCCGCAGAACAAGCGACTACGGCCACAACTCAAACAGCACTAACCTCAGCCGACGCGCAAAAATTCTTAGATGATGTTGCTAAAGAAATGGTTATTTTGAACCTAGAAGGTTCACGTGCAGCGTGGATTTACGCTAATTTCATCACCGAAGACACAGCAGCATTAGCTGCAGATGCCGATCAAAAATCCACTGATGCTGGTGTTAGATACGCCATGAAAGCAGCTACTTTTGATAAGGTAGCTGTTAATGACACCCAACGTCGTCAATTAAACATTTTAAAACAAAGCTTAGTTATGCCTGCGCCACAAGACTCAGCGAAGTCTGCTGAACTTGCCAGCATTGGCGCTAAGCTTGGCAGCATGTATGGCACAGGTAGCTATACCACCAAAGCGGGTGAGAAACTTAGTTTAGGTGATATGACAGCTAAGATGGCTAATTCTCGTGATTACGATGAATTACTTGAGCTGTGGTCAGGCTGGCGTGAAATTAGTCCAGAAATGAAACCACTTTATACCCGCCAAGCAGAGCTTGCCAATGAAGGTGCGAAAGGCCTTGGTTATAAAGACTTAGGTGCTATGTGGCGTTCAAATTATGATATGCCTGCCGATTATTTTGCCAAAGAAATAGATAGACTTTGGGGACAAGTTA
>JALJPA010000267.1 GCA_022969215.1 Colwellia sp.
AGAGTTCTCGCATGGAAAGTTGATTGGTTACCGCAAGGCTTTGCTGTGATTAAGTCCAACCAACATAACCTAAATAGTCATAACCTGGGGGATAATAAAGCTGTTGAATTTATGCTGTTTTCAGATGGTTTAGTTGAAATATCTGTCTATGTTAATCTTAGCCAAGAAAATTTTAGAGCTGCTGAGTATGCAAGTGATGGCGCAACTATGGTCTTTAATCATATAGTACAAGGTGTTGAAGTAGGGGTTGTTGGGGACATACCATTAACTACTGCTAAACTGATTGCCGAGTCAATTGTCTTGGCAACAAATGATGATACTCAGCGTTTGGTAAGAGAGCAGCAAGATGATTAAAGAGCTAGCCAATGTCGTTGCAATTGAAGCAGGGCAAGTGACAGTTACCAGCCAAATAAAATCAAGTTGTAGTGGTTGTGCTCAAGTTGATAGTTGTGGCAGCGGTCAAATTGCCAAAGCTCTACCCCAAGCTAAGCTAACACTTACTGTGCCCTATGATATTAATACTACGGGGGAAAAATTAAAACTGGGGGATTGTGTTGTCTTAGCCTTGCCTGACAAACATGTCTTATCGAGTGCGGGTCAGGTCTATTTGCTACCCTTATTTGGCTTAATTACTTTTTCCGCTGTTGGACAATGGTTGGTGAATCAGCAAATATTGCCTCATGAGTTAATTGCGCTAGGGCTGGGTCTAACGGGTGGTTACTTAGGTTATCGCCTTGCTAAGTTTAAGCAAAATGAGGGTGAGTATAGCGAAAACTTACAGCCTAAGATTATAGAAGTCCTACCTTCGCCAAGCCAAGGTATATAATGTCTTAAGCTGTTACGGCTTGAAACAAAAGATATCTGAACAAAAGATAGCCCCAAGGCAGTAAATTCGTTAAAATCACGTCATTATATTATTTTAACGCTTTTTATTTGACTGCCATTTATGAAAAACATTCGAAATTTCTCAATTATCGCCCACATTGATCACGGTAAATCAACACTTTCTGACCGTTTAATCCAGCATTGTGGTGGTTTACAAGAACGTGAAATGGAAGCCCAAGTACTTGACTCAATGGATATTGAGCGAGAACGTGGCATCACCATTAAAGCGCAAAGTGTTACTTTAGACTATACAGCAAAAGACGGTGAAGTTTATCAATTGAACTTTATCGATACCCCAGGCCATGTTGACTTTTCGTATGAAGTATCACGTTCATTAGCCTCTTGTGAAGGCGCACTGCTCGTTGTAGATGCCGGCCAAGGCGTTGAAGCGCAAACGGTTGCAAACTGTTATACCGCTCTTGAAATGGATTTAGAAGTTATACCGATTTTAAATAAAATTGATTTACCGCAAGCTGATCCTGAGCGAGTTAGTGAAGAAATTGAACATATTATAGGTATCGATGCCACTGACGCGGTAACTTGCTCGGCTAAAACGGGTCTTGGCATTGAAGATGTTTTAGAAACTATCGTTGCCAATATTCCTGCACCTAAAGGTGATGTAGATGCGCCATTACAAGCTTTAATTGTTGATTCTTGGTTTGATAATTACCAAGGCGTTGTTTCACTTGTTCGTGTGATGAATGGTGAGGTCAAAAAAGGCGATAAAATGTTGGTGATGTCTACTGGGCAAGTCCACCAAATCGATAAAGTCGGAATATTTACCCCGAAACAAACTGAAACAGGCAAATTAAGCACCGGTGAAGTTGGTTTTATAATTGCGGGTATCAAAGAGATTCATGGCGCACCTGTCGGTGACACTATTACTATTTCGAAAAAAGAAGCTGCTGAGCCACTGGCCGGTTTTGCAAAAGCACAGCCACAAGTTTATGCGGGTATTTTTCCAATAAGCTCAGACGATTATGAAAATTTTCGCGATGCTTTGAATAAATTAAGCCTCAATGATGCATCTTTATTTTTTGAACCAGAAAGCTCATCTGCATTAGGTTTTGGTTTCCGTATTGGTTTCCTGGGCATGTTGCACATGGAAATTATTCAAGAACGGCTTGCTCGTGAATATGATCTTGATTTAATTACCACAGCACCAACGGTAAACTATGAAATCGCCTGTACTAATGGCGAGCTATTATCCATTGATAACCCTGCTGATTTACCTGCCGTTAATAATATTGATGAAATTCGTGAACCAATTGTTCAAGCAAATATATTGGTACCTCAAGAATATTTAGGTAATGTTATTAAGCTATGTATTGAAAAACGTGGTGTGCAAAAAGATATTATTTATCATGGTAATCAAGTTGCGGTAACTTATGAATTACCTATGGCCGAAGTGGTGATGGACTTCTTTGATAAGCTTAAGTCAACCAGTCGTGGTTATGCATCACTTGATTATCATTTTATCCGCTTTCAAACCGCTGATATGGTACGTGTTGATGTCATGATTAATGGCGATCGGGTCGATGCTTTAGCAATGATCACCCATAGAAATCACTCCGCTGCTCGCGGTCGCTTATTAGTTGATAAGCTGAAGGAGTTGATTCATCGTCAGCAGTTTGACATTGCTATTCAAGCAGCTATCGGCAATAACGTTATTGCGAGAACAACCGTTAAACAGTTACGTAAAAACGTGACTGCTAAATGTTACGGTGGTGATATTAGTCGTAAGAAAAAGCTGTTGCAAAAGCAAAAGGATGGTAAAAAACGCATGAAGCAAGTGGGTAATGTTGAAGTACCACAAGAAGCCTTCTTAGCCGTACTTAAACTCGATAGTTAGTTTAAGTCGTTACGCAAATATAAAAATTAGTGATAGTAAATCATTACTGTCGCTAATTTTTGCATTATAGGATTTTAAAATAGGAATAGTATGGCCGTTTATTTTTCGATTATCTTAGTGATAATTACTGTATTAACAGGGATCGTGTGGTTTGCGGATAAGTTTTACTTAGCACCACAACGTAAGTTGAAAGCTGCTGCCGCAGAGCTTTCAGCAAAAGAGCAATCCGCTGCCATACTTACGCCTCAAGCATTAGCGACATTAACCGAGCCATCACCATTAGTTGATACCGCGGTTCAGATATTTCCGGTCATTGCCTTTGTTTTAATTTTACGCTCGTTTTTATACGAACCATTTCAAATACCGTCAGGTTCGATGATGCCGACGTTACTGGATGGTGATTTTATTCTGGTGAATAAATTTAATTATGGCTTAAAAGACCCTGTGTTAAGACATAAGTTTCTTGAAAATGGTCTGCCTGAACATGGTGATGTTGTGGTGTTTAAATATCCGCAAGACCCGAGAGTTGACTATATTAAACGTGTTATTGGTTTACCCGGTGATCGTATTATTTACCGAAATAAACTACTTTATATTAAGCGTGCCTGCACCGATACTGATGCTAAATGCCCTGAGTTTGAACAAATACAGCAAAATTTTGTTGGTAAATACGACGGACCAGATGCTGAATTTGGTATGAATGAATTTGAATCCAAAATGTTGAATAAAAGCCATCAGGTGTTAAATGATAGTCATACTCTACCCAGAGTTATGCATTATTTTCAGCAATCTGGCACTGCAGCAGACGAGTTTTTAGTACCCGCTAAGCATTACTTTGTTATGGGTGATAACCGTGACAATTCGTTAGATGGACGTTTTTGGGGCTTTGTTCCTGAAGAAAATCTAGTCGGCGAAGCTGTTGCTATCTGGATGAGTTTCGATTTTGACCGCAGCGAAGACAGTTTTTTACCACAATGGCTACCATCGGGCGTTCGTTTTGATCGCATCGGCGCTATTATTTAATATGGCTACTTTTTTTACATGGCATATAGAGTTATATCTTGAAAGTTAATACCCACAATCTCGCCCGATTAACCAAAAAACTTGGTTACGAATTTAATGAACCTAAGTTATTAGTGCAAGCACTTACTCACCGCAGTGCTAAAGGGTCTCATAATGAAAGACTTGAATTTCTTGGCGACTCCATCCTTGGTTTTGTTATTGCTGAGGCGCTTTATGACCAGTTCCCAAATCATGACGAGGGTGACTTAACTCGCATGCGCTCTAGTTTAGTTAAGGGCGTTACTTTAGCCGAAGTCGCTAGAGACTTTAATTTAGGCGAATGCTTAATACTGGGTCCTGGTGAATTAAAGAGTGGTGGACACCGTCGTGAGTCTATTTTAGAAGATGCTATAGAAGCTATTATTGGTGCGGTATACATTGATTCAAATATTGATTGCTGTAAGGCACTTATCTTAAGTTGGTTCGAGCAACGTTTAACTGTAATTAAGCCCGGCAATGAACAAAAAGACCCAAAAACGCGCTTGCAAGAGTTTCTACAGGGTCGAAAAATAGCTCTACCTACTTATGAAGTGATTGATACTTCCGGACAGTCCCATAACCAAGAGTTTACTGTTCGTTGTCAAACATCAGTGATCAGTGAAGTGGTTGTTGCCAAAGGAACCAGTCGTAGAAAAGCAGAGCAAGCAGCAGCGCAGCAGATACTTGCCCTAATTGAAAAAGCTAATGAAGTAAAAAAAGACTCACCAAAGCAAGCTAAATTAGCAATTTCCCGACATACTAATAGTAAGCAAAGTAACTTAAGCAAAAAAATCAGTACGAGAAAATAAATTATGCAAAACGATACCTCAAATACCTATGCTGGCTTAATTGCTATTGTTGGTCGCCCAAATGTTGGTAAATCAACATTATTAAATGCCTTGTTAGGGCAAAAAATTAGTATTACCTCTAAAAAGCCACAAACGACCCGTCATCGTATTTTAGGGATTTTGACCGAAGAAAATAGGCAGGCAGTTCTAGTCGATACTCCAGGTTTACATACAGAAGAAAAGCGTGCCATTAATAGATTAATGAACCGTGCTGCATCAAGCTCAATTGCCGAAGTAGAGTTAATAATGTTTTTAGTTGAGGGCACTCATTGGACCCAAGATGATGAGTTGGTATTAACTAAAGTGAAACAAAGTGGTACGCCTTGCATATTGGTTGTTAATAAAACTGATAATATCTCGGATAAAGATGAGCTTTTACCACATCTGAAAAAGCTAGGCGAAATGCACGAATTTAAAGATATTGTGCCTATTTCTGCCAGCAAAGGTCATGGTGTAGATACTATTCGTAAATTATGTTTAGCATCACTATCAGAGGGCGTTTTTTGGTTTCCAGAAGATCACATCACAGATCGCTCTAGCCGTTTTATGGCTTCTGAAATAATTCGTGAAAAGCTTATTCGCTTTACCGGTGATGAATTGCCTTATTCTATTACAGTAGAAATTGAGCAGTTTAAAATGGATGATAAGGGAATTATTCATATTAATGCCTTAATACTCGTTGAGCGTGAGACTCAAAAACGTATGGACATTGTAAATAGAGGCGATCGCTTGAAAACCATAGGTAAGGAAGCGAGACGCGACATGGAGAATTTATTCGAGAGTAAGGTCTTTCTTGAAACTTGGGTAAAAGTGAAATCAGGATGGGCAGATGATGAACGAGCATTACGCAGCTTAGGTTATGGTGATGATTACTCTGGCTAATTGGAATGCGCTAGATGTTTGAACAAAATGCCTTTGTTTTACATAGCCGACCATACCGTGAAAATCAGCTGTTAGTTGATTTACT
>JALJPA010000268.1 GCA_022969215.1 Colwellia sp.
TCAACTTTGTTACATGCATTATAAACAATTAAACATGCGTTTTCAAAGTGAGAATTAATAGAAACATTTAATATCATTGAGTTGAATGATAAATCCAACTCATTGTACCAGTGGGTAGGGAGTAATATAAACCTTATAACTTTTAAAATCCAGTTAACACGGAGATGGTTGCGCATTCAGCAGACAAACCTGGGTCTAGTTATTATGAACTTTTATTTTTCACTTATAGCTTATAGAACAAGTGTGATGTTAATATCCTAACTATTCAATAAGTTACTTTAGAATTATTGAATAGTAATGTTAATAACTTTTGAATTATAGAACGGCGTAAATTCAGTAAAGTTAACGAGCTCTCACCTTATGGAATTACACAGTTATGATAAACAAAATTTATAAATATATACGCTCCCACGGTGCGGCAGCTTTAGCGCTTTCAGCAATACTGCTTGCCACTTGGGAAGGCGTCGAAAATAGAAAGCATAATCGTTTATCTGTATTGCCACATGTGGAAGTATCTAAAGATTTTGATATGGCAACACATCAATTTAACATGCATGTAGACAGTACTGGTTTAGGCCCTGCGGTTATTAACGGCTTTTATACTTTTTTTGATGGCAAGTTAGTTCACTCTGATGAAAGTCACAATATTTGGATAACAATTAAATTAGGCCTAATGGAAGAGGGTCTGCATATTTATTCTGATTCAAGTGTTAGCGCAGGTGAGTTTCTACAGCCGGGTGATAGCAAAACCTTAATCAAACTTGCCGGTCAAGCAGGGCAGTTTGAACTAGATAATTTCAGGAAAAATATTAGTCGTATCGGCATGCTGCTATGTTATTGCTCAGTATATGGCGACAATTGCTCAAATACTCAAACAGGGGTAATAAGTGATAGCTTTATTGAAGAGAATAACTTGGCAGAACAATGTGGTGTAAAGAGTAGTTCACTGTTTTAAAAATATTTTAATTACCTCAGTAAATCTTTTTTTAAAGTGGTTCGGCCAAATACTTATGTTGTAGTTGTTTATATTGTCTAGACGTTTTGAAATCAGCTAAGTGCTTATTAAAAGCTGATACTAGCTTAGGGTCTTTAAATGCCATTTGATATTCTGTTGGCGGGAAAATATTATGCACCACCACGGGTATATCAATCTTCAACTGCTTAAAAAGATGCTGAAAGATATTCTTATCAATGACAATACAGTGCACCCTATCTTGTAAAAAAAGTTTTACTTGCGATTGCTGCTGGGGGATTTCTATATAATCAGGGTTATTAATCACAGCATCGTGATACTCCTTGCCTAATAGACTCTTAGCGTTATGGAAGGAAATTACGCCAATGTATTTTAAGTCACTCAATTGGTTTATTTCGAGTTCTGATTCTGCCAAAGAAACTACGGAATTATGATAGGTCACATAGGTATCAGTTAAGCGTTCTCTTTTGGGTTCAGTATCAATCGTCATGGTAGTGATGGCATCGATATCAGGCTCAGATAAAAGTAGTTGTGTTCGGCCATATGGAACATAAATATAGCTAACATCGTAACCCATTAAGGTAATTACTTGAGAGAGTAGTTCCAGCTCATAGCCGGAATTGTTTTCTTGATATATATAAGGTGGTCGGTCTAGCCCAACAACAATATTAAGTGTCTTCGCCCATGATAAGGTTGGCAGTAATACTATAGTTATGAGTAGTAATGGCTTGGTTAACTTATTAAGATATTGAAATAATATCACTTTTAACCTCTGTAAAGTCTATTGCCGTATTAAGATAAACTATAACAAAGTATTGCCCTTATCTTCAGTATCATTCCATATTATGAAATTGAAACCGGTATAAAAGCGATCACTTTGAATAGGTCAATTTCCTTACGTCAAGCAACTCTTGCAACATACCATGCGGTCGGTTATTATTTTAGTGTAACAAAATATGAGAAGAAACCATGAATGATGCAGAACAAACCCGTCAAAACATTTTAACCGCAGCAGCCGATGAAATTCATCAGCATGGTTTTAAAGCGACAAGCTTGTCGGTTATTCTCAATCGCTGCGAAATATCAAAAGGTGCGCTATACCACCACTTTACCAGTAAAATTGAACTGGGTTATGCGGTATTCGAAGAAATTTATACACCAATGTTTCTAGATCTATGGCAGTCAGCTTTGTCTGTTGAAGACCCTGTTGAAGGCTTATGTACTTTTTTTACCTCAATGACAGAGCAAATGTCTTGTAGTGAAGTTGTTTGTGGTTGTCCGCTTAACAACCTATGTGAAGAAATGGCCAATGTTGATGAAGGCTTTCGATTACGTATTTTGTCTATGCAAGAACAGTTGAATCAGTTGATTGTTGATGCTCTTGAGCAAATCAATGACGATTTACGCGACGGTTTAGCGCTTAGCCAAGTGAGTTATTTTATTGTCGCAACCCTCAATGGAGCGACCACCTTAAGTAAGAGTTCTCGTAATAAAGAGTTATTTCAGCAAGTTATTGCTGAGTTATGTCTTTATATTCGAGCGTTGAAAAAATAACTCAATTAATGCTGCCATTCTTTGTCATGCCAGCTAATTTACCTCTCTTTATTTTATAGCGCTTAGCCTCTATTTAACGGCGCACTTAGCTGTTCAGCTAACAACGCATTAATTCGATGCTTATTCCCATTTACACTTTCGTAAACTTTTTTGTTCTTTAGATTACCTTTCACAAACCGCTCGGTCGGTGCTATTCTCTCGCTATAAATAAAGCATACCGCTCGGTCGGTATGCTTTATCCTATTTCGCAGTACTTATTTTATATTAAAGGATCGTTTTACCATGCGAGCATTGATAGTAAAAAGCATTTTTGCTTTGGTTTTATCTTCGACTATTGCTACTGAGGTAATGGCAGCATCACCTGCTGTATCAGCGTCAACTAACTCAGTACCTTTGGCAACAATGTCTTCAGCACCCACTTATCTAGATAGTGCTTCACCTTATGTAGTATTAAAAACAGCGGGTACTAACTTATTTTCACGTATATCGACTAATCAACAAGCCATTGCTAAATTTCCACATTTAATGCGCGACATTGTTGAAGAAGAGTTAATGCCTGCAATAGATTATCGCTACGCCTCCTATCGTATTTTAGGTAAGTATTTAAAAAAAATATCAAAACAGCAACGTGCTGATTTTGTTGAAGCCATGCGTCATTATTTGGTCAGAACTTATTCTATTGCTTTAGCTCAGTATAAAAACCAACAAGTTGTTTTTGAGCCGGAAAGACCGACTAAAGGTAAAAGGATCATTGGTATTAAAACTCAAATAATTGAGCAAGGTGCACCAACCATTAATATCGTTTTTCAAATGCGACAAAATAAAAAAACAAAACAATGGAAGGCGTTTGATATCACGATAGAGGGCATTTCATTACTAAGCACTAAACAGGCTGAATTGAGTAAAAAAATCGCTAGACAGGGTATAGATCACGTTACCTTAGAGTTAGCCGCTTTAGCCAAGTAATTTTCATCAATATAAAGTTATCGTAAAACGGAGTTTGTTTTGTTTCAATTGTTTAAACTATTGGTATTACCTTTTATAGTCATTTCCCTGCTATCGGCAGGTGTTATTACCACCATTAATATAGATTATTTTGTCTTAGAAAATAATCTATCTGAGCAGTCACTCACTGAACTGTTTCAGCAACTTTTATTGCTGGCGAGTGCCGCTATTTTCATTTGGTCATCGACTAAAGTAGCAGAATCACGAACATTTTTTATCTTAGTTGCCGGATTTTTTGGTTGTATGTTTTTACGCGAGCTCGATTTTTATTTTGACATGATAGTGCACGGATTTTGGTTGTACCCAACCTTATTGTTAGCCAGCTCTGTGATCATTTATAGCGTTAAGCATAGTGAGCATCTAGTTAGCTCAGTGCGTTCATTTAGTCAAACCAATGCCTATTTTAATATTTTAGTTGGCTTAGTTATCATTATGATTTTTAGTCGGCTATTTGGCTCAGGTACGCTTTGGAAAGAGGTGATGAATGATGATTACCATCATATTTATAAAACCATCATTCAAGAAGGTTTAGAGTTATTTGGCTATGTTTTTGTGTTTATTGGCTCCTTTCACCAGCTAAGAGCAGTAAAGAGCCAAGTAGGTAGTAAGGCACAAATGAAGTTATCAGCGGTATAGTTATTCTTTACCTAGTAAATATGCAGAAAATTGAGCATCATATGGAGTACTTTAGTTTATTACGCAGTTATATGCGCTTGCTTAGCGACTTAATTCTGCTTATTTATCCAATAAAACTCAAATGAATCTAATTAATAAAAAGTTATTATTTCTTACCGAAGCCGTTAATCTCCTACTCAGTAAAAGTGATGTGCCGGCAACACTTACCATAGAGCAATGTGCAGCAGCGCTAGCGATGAGTATGACTTCTTTTCGGCGTAAACTTGGCAAAGAAGAAACCACTTTTAAGCTTATTCAGCATAAATTTTTGAATGAGCTATGTGTGCATGCTTTATTGACCAAAAATGTCAGTGTTAGTGCGTTAGTCTTGAAGTTGGGTTATTCGGAGCGAGCCACTTTTGAGCGCGCTTTTCGTAGTAAGTTTGGTCTAAGCCCAGCGCAGTTCCGTGAATTATCTCTTGTTGGCGATGATAAAGATAATCAGCAGAACTTAAGCACTATCGCGAAAAATATGCCGCCATTGCCAGATAGCTGTCAGCAGTTACTAAAAGAAAAAGATAAAGACAGTTTTGACTTACAACGCGTGATAGATATTGTCGCGAACGATGCTATTTTCACCGGACGGTTAATAGGACTTGCCAGTAAAGCTATTTACGGGAAAACCCCTAACAATATTCAAGAAGCAATTAGCCGAAATTTAGGCATAAATACTGTGGTTAATTTAGCGGTTATCTATTCAGTTAAAGATGCGTTAGCTGTACATGTAGATCAAAAGGTTATTAACCAATGTACTCATGCTTTTTTGACCGCGCCTAAATTTTTTCAATTAATGCGTAAGTCAGCCGGTATTGACGTTAAGTTTGATATTGCCCTTATTGAACAAGTGCTGGTATTTGCCTTACTAGGCATACTATTACTGTGCCATAAAGAGGCGGTTAAGCACCAACTCATCTTGCATTCATTACAGGGAATTGATGATTTACCTTCATTAAATCATCACACTTTAGAAGTAATGGGTATTAGTATTTATGGTGCATCAGCTTTAATGCTGTCTTTATGGCATATCGATGCCAGTGTGATTAAGCAACTAAATCATTTAGATAAAGTAGGTAAGCAAGAAACAAAAGCGAGCAGGCAAGATGAATTGCTACTGTTTATGTTGTCTTGTTTATATGCGCTAGCAACCGGGCGTAAAGATCACAATGAATTAGCGCAAAAAGCGGAACTGCTAAATCTACACGGCTTTGCTGAGGTTAAGGCGCAACTATTCAGTAGTATTGAGTTTACGGAGAGTTAGTATAAGGCTAATTTGTTGGTAATCGGTGTTAATTGAAAAGGAAACTTTCTCGGCCACTCTTATAAAAGAGGGGGGCTGACCGAGGAAGTTAATTCTACTATCTTACATTCATAC
>JALJPA010000269.1 GCA_022969215.1 Colwellia sp.
CAAATCTACAGTCCCAGTTGGTCTCACAGAGCAGCTTAAAAAAGATAAAAACTGTCAAAATATAATTTTTTCGCCGGAATTTTTGCGCGAAGGCAAAGCGCTCTACGACAACCTTTACCCATCTAGAATCATAGTGGGCGAGCAAAGTGAGCGAGCAGAAATCTTTGCTAGGCTTTTAGTAGAAGGCTCGGTAAAAAAAGACATTGAAGTATTGCTACTGGGTTCAGCAGAAGCTGAAGCTGTTAAGTTATTTTCAAATAACTATTTAGCCATGAGAGTCGCTTATTTTAATGAGTTAGACACTTATTGCGAAAGCATCGATATCAATAGCAGACAAGTTATAGAGGGTGTCGCTTTAGATCCACGTATAGGCAACCACTATAACAACCCCTCGTTTGGCTACGGTGGCTATTGCCTCCCTAAAGATACCAAACAGTTATTGGCAAATTATAATGATGTTCCCAATAATATGATTGCTGCAATAGTAAATGCAAATGCCACCAGGAAAGATTTTATTTCAGAGCAAATATTAAAAAGGAACCCTAAGGTTGTAGGTATTTACCGCCTAGTAATGAAGCAGGGCTCAGACAATTTTAGAGCTTCATCTATCCAAGGGGTTATGAAAAGGATAAAAGCCAAAGGCGTTGAAGTCGTTGTTTATGAGCCTAGTTGTGAAGCAGATGAGTTTTTCCACTCGAAGGTGATTGCTGAACTTGAAGAATTTAAAAAGTTAAGTGATGTTATTGTGGCAAATAGAGTTGATGAAGAAATTAATGATGTAATAGCTAAGGTGTATACCCGAGATTTGTTTGGCAGTGATTAAGCGCGGCTAGCTTATTCTTACATCAGCACAGTAATTAGTGATAATTGAACCCATATGAGAATAAGCAAACAAGACGCACTTTTTATCAAAAATAGTATTGTGGAGCAAACCAATGCTGCGGTCAAAATCTGGCTGTTTGGATCAAGAGTAAATGATGATGAAAAAGGTGGTGATGTGGATCTTTTAGTAAAGTTAGATGTGGCTGTAGAGCGCCCAGCATTACTTGCTAGTGGAATTGCCGTGAAAATAATGAGACAGATGCATGGCCGTAAAGTTGATGTGGTTCTTGAAGCACCTAACCTAGATGCCAAGCCAATTCATGCCATAGCTAAACAAATGGGCATTGAGTTATGAAATTAGATAATGGGCTTCAGCAGCGTTTAATTTTCTTAATAGGCATCATTAAAAAGAGCAAACACATCTTAATTATTCGGCTAGCAAGCTTTTTAAACATGGATTTAAAATAGAGCAAGCCTTAGCGTTAGAGAAAGACCCAGAATTAGCTGAGACATTAGAAGCATTCGTAGGGCGATTTTGCAGGCTACAAGATACAGTTGGCGATAAATTGTTACCAGCTTGGCTAAAGGCAATACAAGAGAAGCCAGCAGCTTTTATAGATAATTTGGATAAAGCCGAAAAGTTAGGATTGTTGACTAGTTCTGATCGATGGCTAGTACTGCGGCAAAATCGAAATAAGATGATACATGAATACATAGAAGATTTGACGCAATTAGTGGATGCTGTGCAGTTGGCTTTTGAGGGTATCGATCTGATTAATTCATTTGCAGATAATTTGATCGCTGATGTAGAAGGGCGTTTTTTCTTGGATTAAACCATGTTATTCGTTGTAAATATGATTTTACGCTGGGGTGTCAGTTATGCCTACTAAGCGGATACAGTGCTATTAATAGTTAGCTCTGATATTGGTCAATGTAAACTGCGGCACGCATGTTTTACATCGCGTGTAGTCGAATTATAATTTTATAAAATAAATAGAATCTTGCCTTAGTTGAGCGATGGTTGTAAATAAATTACTTAGGTTGTTTGAAATAAATGAAAATATTGGTAACCGGTGGTGCAGGATTTATTGGTTCGGCGGTAATACGTCACATTATAAAAAATACTACTGATTCCGTAGTTAATGTAGATAAGTTAACGTACGCTGGAAACCTTGAAAGTTTGGTGTCAGTGAAAGACTCGAATCGCTACACATTTGAAAAAGTGGATATCTGCAATGCAGAAGAGCTGACTCGAGTATTTAAACAGCACCAGCCAGATGCGGTGATGCACCTTGCAGCAGAGAGCCATGTCGATCGTTCAATCGATGGGCCCGCTGCGTTTATTGAAACCAATATTGTAGGGACATATGTCCTGCTGGAAGCGGCGCGCAGTTATTGGAATGCTTTAGGCGAAAACAAAAAAGAAAACTTTCGCTTTCATCATATCTCCACCGACGAGGTGTATGGGGATTTAGAAGGTCCAGAAAATTTATTCACAGAAGATACAACTTACGCACCAAGTTCGCCTTATGCAGCAAGCAAAGCAAGTTCAGATCACTTAGTGCGCGCCTGGCTTCGAACGTATGGGCTACCGACCGGCATTACAAACTGCTCCAATAATTACGGTCCCAATCACTTTCCAGAAAAACTAGTTCCGCTTGTTATATTAAATGCACTGAAAGGAAAGAATTTACCTATTTATGGTAAAGGAAACCAAGTACGAGACTGGCTGTATGTAGAAGATCATGCGCGGGCACTTTATAAAGTTGTTACCGAAGGCATAGTAGGTGAAACTTATAATGTCGGCGGACATAACGAAAAACAAAATATAGAAGTTGTGCATTCCATTTGTGAAATATTAGAAGAGTTAGTGCCTGATAATCAATTTTCAAAGAACAGTGCTAATCCAGATGGTTTTAAGGGTTTAATAACCTACGTACAAGATAGGCCTGGGCATGATATTCGCTACGCGATAGACGCCAGTAAAATCCAAAAAGAATTAAGCTGGATGCCCGTTGAAACATTCGAATCGGGTATTCGAAAAACAGTGAAATGGTATTTGGAAAATAAAGACTGGGTTGTCAACGTATTAGACGGCAGTTATCAAGGCCAGCGTTTAGGTGTTGAAGGCACTAAAAATAATAAAGGTATAGGCGAATGAAAGGCATAATATTAGCAGGCGGCAGTGGTACACGCTTATATCCGATCACTCAAGGTGTGTCTAAGCAACTTTTGCCAATATATGACAAGCCTATGGTTTATTATCCATTATCAGTTTTAATGCTTGCCGGTATTACGGAAGTGCTGATTATATCGACACCTGATGATCTCCCTAGCTTCAAACGGTTGCTTGGTGATGGTAGCGATTTAGGTATGAACTTCGAATATATTGTACAGCCATCGCCAGATGGACTGGCACAAGCATTTCTCCTAGGAGCGAGTTTTATTGGCGATGACGATGCTTGCCTGATACTAGGCGATAATATTTATTACGGTCATAACTTAGTCAATACGTTAATAGCAGCAGTAGATAATGCAAAACAAGGTATGGCTACTGTTTTTGGCTACCACGTCAATGATCCTCAGCGTTATGGGGTGGCTGAGTTTGATAGTAATGGTAATGTGATTTCTTTAGAAGAAAAGCCACAAATCCCTAAGTCTAACTATGCGGTAACAGGGCTGTATTTTTACCCCAATGATGTACTTAAAAAAGCGGTGGAAGTTAAACCTTCAGATCGAGGTGAACTAGAAATTACAACAGTGAATCAAATGTACCTAGCAGAACAACGCTTGAAACTAGAAAAATTAGGGCGAGGTTTTGCATGGTTAGATACGGGCACTCACGAAAGTTTACTAGAAGCTTCTTTATTCATTGCTACGATAGAAAAGCGACAAGGCTTGAAGGTCGCCTGTCTAGAAGAAATAGCTTTTGAAAAAGGGTATATCAATAAAGAACAATTATTAGGCTTGGCGGAGCCTTTAAAGAAAAACCAGTATGGACAGTATTTAATTCGCCGAGCTAATGAAATCTTATGATATTCACCCGTACAGGCATACCTGATGTTATCATTATTGAGCCAAAACTCCATGGCGATGATCGTGGATACTTTATAGAAACTTTTCGTCAAGATAAACTGGATGAGTTTTTAGGTTTTAAAATTAATTTTATTCAAGACAACGAATCAAAATCAGACAGAGGTGTGCTGCGTGGCTTGCATTATCAGCTAGCACCAGCAGCACAGACCAAACTCGTGCGAGTAATACAGGGCAGTGTATTAGATATTGCGGTTGATATTCGCAAAGGGAGCTCTACTTTCGGGCAGTATGTAGCCATAGAATTATCAGCTAAAAATAAAAAACAGCTATTGATACCACGTGGTTTTGCTCACGGCTTTGTGGTGTTAGAAGATGATACTGTGTTTGCCTATAAGGTAGATAATTATTACTCCCCTGAAAATGACAGAGGTATTGCTTTTGATGATGCAGTTCTGGGCATTGATTGGGGCGTTAATACAAGTAATTCACAGCTATCACAAAAAGATAAAGTTCAGCCTCTATTGCAACAGCTAGGGGTTGAAAATTTGTTTGATTTTAATGTGAATTATTATGATTGATGATGACAATAGAAATACGGTAAACATATTAATTACAGGTTCTGACGGCCAGTTAGGCAGGGAGTTTCGATATCTTTCAGGTTTGATTACTGAGGAGGGGCTAGAAGCTATTAGTGATAAAAAGCTGATTTTTTTATTTTCTACTCGAAAAAGCTTAGACATTAAAAACAAACGGAAAATTGCCGAATATTGCCTTCAAAATACAATTAATGTAATAGTCAACTGCGCAGCCTATACCGCCGTAGATAAAGCTGAGCAAGAACAGGTGCAGGCAGATGCTGTTAATCATTTAGCGGTAAAAAACTTAGCCCAAGTAGCCAAAGATCAAAATATAAAATTGATTCACATATCGACAGATTATGTTTTTGATGGCACTGCTCATAAACCGTATAAAGAAACGGATGTGACCAACCCACAAAGTGTATATGGGAAAAGCAAGCTTGATGGTGAGCTAGCCATGCAGGCTATTAATCCATCTAATAGTATCATTATAAGAACATCGTGGTTGTACTCTGAATACGGTAATAACTTTCTAAAAACAATGCTGCGATTAGGGCGCGAACGTGATGAAATAGGCGTGGTATTTGATCAAATAGGCGCACCAACCAACGCAAGGAGCTTAGCTAAAGCGATACTGCATATAATACCTCAGTTAAAGAATAGCCATGTTGAAATTTACCATTATAGTAATTTAGGGGTGTGTACTTGGTATGACTTTGCGAGCGCAATATTTGCCATCAATAACATAGATTGTAAGGTAATCCCCATACCGTCAGAAGCATATCCGACCGCTGCTAAAAGGCCCTATTACTCGGTGATGGATCAAGATAAGGTAGCAGAAAAATTCAATGTTAGTAATGAACATTGGCGTGAATCTCTTTTGCTAGTGAATATGATGTAATTACTTAAAAAGTAAGTTTTTATAGCATTTGCATGAGGTAGCAATTAACATATTGCCAAAACTGTATTTTTAATAAGTAATATGAACTATAGCCATAAATAAAAGATATAAACAATTCACAGGGTCAAAGGAAAGAAATGGAAATTAAAGATTTTGTAGGTGT
>JALJPA010000027.1 GCA_022969215.1 Colwellia sp.
TAATGGCTCGCTGACAACCGGCAGCTTTCATTTTTTTTCTCACTAATTTAAAAAGGCCTTTAAGTGCTTCACCTTCATCAACCGCGCCGCGTAATGGATTAGTCGGGTCAATACCAGTAAATTCCAGAGCTTTAGGTTCAAGGTTAGCCCCTTCAAAAGGTTCAATGTTAAACTGTATGGTTTCATCGATAGAGAAATCACCGGTGGCTTCATCTAAATGCAGCATTGAAGCGGCAAGCTCAAGCAATGCATCCGTTTGAGAATTAAAACCGGCTGTTTCAACATCGATAACAACGGGGAAGTAGCCACGAAACCTTTGCGCAAAGGCGCTTTTAACGTTTTCAGTTTTGGCTTGAGTATTTTTCTGGCTATCTATTGAGCTTGATTCAGACATTGGTCACTGTGTAATGAAGAGAGAAAAGTAATGTCGGTGATTATCGCAGAAAGTTAATTTAAAAACGACAGTGAACAGTACATCTAACTCATTAAGTCTATTTTTTAGGGTGAAAAGCGATATTTCACCGATAAAATGCTAAAGTTATCTCAGTTTAGGACGATAACTTTATATAACTAATACGGGCGACAATGTAAGGCTCGTTACCGCTTTCAATATTGTGCATAATTATGAAACCAATAATCGCAGCAATGAGTTCATCTTTTTTTGTCATAGCTAGCTTAACGGCTAGTTTATTTGCCAGTGATGCCCGCGCGGGTATCCGACAATATAGTGCTGACATCCATAACTCACAATGGCAATTATCGGATGATTCTCGCCTACAATGTACCTTGTCACATCAAATCCCTCGTTATGGTGAAGCGCGTTTTTCAGCAAAAGCCAGCCGCAAACTTAATATGGAATTTGAGCTCGATATGATGTTGTTACCGGATAACTACTCATTAGCTGAAGTTCGTAGTGTTGCACCTAACTGGCAACCAGGTGTTGGCTCTCGCACCTTAGCTACGATGAAATTACATAAACAGTTTAACCCGAGTTTACCCAAAAAAGTTGCTTGGACTATGTTAAGTGAACTAGAGCAGGGCATGAGCCCAACTTTTTATTATAACGACTGGTATAGCAAGCAAGATAAAATATCGGTTGGTTTATCAACAGCACGCTTTCAAAAAGCCTATAAAGATTTTGTTGGCTGTGTTGGTAACCTGCTTAATTACAGTTTTGATGATATTGCCTATACCGTACTTAACTATCAATCGAGCAGTGATAAATTTACTAAGGCATCACAAAGACGTATCGATATGATTCGTCAGTATTTGAGTCTAGATCCTGATTTAGAGTTGGTATTGATTGATGCTTATTCTGATAGTTATGGTGGCCGTTGGTCAAACTTAAAATTATCGGAGCGTCGCGCAGCAAAAATCAGAGATTATTTTGTTAAAAATGGTATCGATGTAAGTCGAATTGCCGCGAAAGGCTACGGCGAAAAACGTCATATAGCCTCGAATGACACTACTCTAGGTAGAGGGAAAAACCGCCGAGTGGTTATTCAAATGCAAAAACCTTAAGCAATTAAGTGCTTATAGACAGAGTTTTGTAAATAATACTTGCTAATAACTCAACCAAAACTAAAAAATATCTCAAGTAAAGTATTGAACAGGCCTGTAGATTCAAAGTAATCTACAGGCCTGTTTTCGTCTGTGCTCTATTTGAGTGCGACTTTTTATTTTAAAGGGTTAAATGTCATGAAACATTTTTCAAAACTTTGCTTGTTACTTGGCTGTTTTACAGCGTCTGTAGCGCCAGTTGCGTGGGCGCATGATGGAGAGAAACATCAACACGCTAAGGTGTCTAAGTTAACAGATGCATATACATACGCTAATTATGATCAAGTTAAAGCAACGCATGTGTACCTTGATCTTAATGTTGATTTTGATAAAAAATCATTGTCTGGCTTTGCTGAGCTTTCTCTCGATTGGGCAAGTAATAACAAAACGCCATTAATTTTAGATACGCGTGATCTTGTTATTCACCGTATCATGGCAAAAAATGGCCAAGACCAATGGGTTAAGGTGAATTATGACCTGGCTAAGCGTGATGACGTTTTAGGTAGCAAACTAACCATCGATACACAATTTAACGCTGAAAAAGTGCGTATTTATTATCACTCTACTGAAAAAGCATCAGGATTACAGTGGTTATCGGCTGAGCAAACCGCGGGTAAAGAAAATCCATTTTTATTTAGTCAAAACCAAGCAATTCATGCACGTTCTTGGATTCCAATTCAGGATACGCCAAGTGTTCGTGTTACTTACACTGCGCGTATAACTACAGATAAAGATTTATTAGCGGTAATGAGTGCTAATAATGAACCAGGTACTGAGCGTGATGGCGACTACTTCTTCACCATGCCACAAGCTATTCCGCCTTATTTAATTGCTATTGGCGTTGGTGACTTGCAGTTTAAAGCCATGAGTCATCAAACCGGTATTTATGCCGAGTCTTATATTTTAGATGCAGCTGTTGCTGAATTTGATGATACCCAAGCGATGATTGATAAAGCTGAAGAAATGTATGGCAAATATCGTTGGGGTCGTTATGACTTATTGATGTTACCACCAAGTTTTCCTTTTGGCGGTATGGAAAACCCACGTCTTTCATTCATCACACCCACGGTTGTTGCCGGTGATAAGAGTTTAGTTAACTTAATTGCTCATGAACTTGCTCATTCGTGGTCAGGTAACTTGGTTACTAACGAAAGCTGGCGTGATCTTTGGTTAAACGAAGGCTTTACCAGTTATGTTGAAAATCGCATTATGGAAGCCGTTTTTGGTACCGAACGTGCGGTAATGGAACAAGCCCTTGGTGCGCAAGATTTAAACGCTGAATTATTAGAACTTGCTCCAGGTGATACTAAACTTTATATCGATTTGAAAGGTCGTGATCCAGATGATGCTTTCTCAGGTGTGCCATATGTTAAAGGTCAGCTGTTCTTAATGTACTTAGAAGAGAAGTTTGGTCGTGAGCGTTTTGATGCTTTTGTCCTAGAATATTTTGATAGTCATGCCTTTGAAAGTTTAGGTACAGCCAACTTTATTAAATACTTAAAAACGAACTTAACTGATAAGTACCCAAATATTGTTAGTGATAGCGAGATCAATGAGTGGATCTTTAATACCGGTTTACCAAGCTATGCACCCCAACCTACCTCGAACGCTTTTACCGTTATTGATCAACAGATTAAGAAATTAACTGCTGATGAGATAACACTAGCTCAATTACCTACAGCTCAATGGACTTTGCATGAATGGCTACATTTTATTAATAACTTACCATTAGATACTAAGCAGGAACGTATGGTGAGCCTAGATAAAGCCTTTGATTTAACCAATAGTACCAATGCAGAGATCACCCACGCTTGGTACTTGCTATCAATTCGTGTTGGTTATAATGAAGTCTATCCGGCAATGGGCAAATACCTGAAAAGTATTGGTCGTCGTAAACTGATTGTGCCTTTATATAAAGAGCTAGCAAAGCAAGCCGAAAGTAAAGCATGGGCTTTGGAGGTTTATCAACAAGCTCGCCCAGGTTACCATGGCTTAGCACAAGGCAGTGTTGATGCTGTGTTGAAATAAATGCGCAAAGTCATGCTAATAAGAATTACGTGATAATCAAGTGATAAAAAAGGGCTCAATGTGTAAACATTGAGCCCTTTTCTGATTTATTTTTGCGCTGCAATAACTAGGTAGTTAACCCCCTGTGTTCTTACATGTTACTTTCAATAATCACATCCACTTGACGCTTTTTATTTTGTTGTGAAATCACCACACGCATTGTTTCTTCACCTTCTTGGTATTTCAGAGTTAAACGGTCGCGTTTACGTTCTTGTGTATAGGCTTCACCGAAGGCTTGTTGATAAAAGTCGATAACTTGCGATTCGCTTGCCTTAGTGAAGTAGTTAATTACCGCGGGAAGTGCGTCACTAAACTCAGCAAAAATTTGTGCATCTTCAAAAACTGGGATATCAATTACGTCGTTATTAATCACGGCACTGATAGCTTCTTCAGGCTCTTCAATGAGCATCTCTTCAATGATAGGCTCAACAACAGTAGATGCTTGAGCAGGTTGCTCTTCAATATCTGGTGTTGCAGAGCAAGCACTAACACCAATTGCCATTATACTGAGTAAGGTAAAATGCTTAACCGCTTGTTTTACTCTCATTTAAGTTACTTCCATTCATGTTTATTTTTTATATTATTTAAATATATATGATTTTTAGTACTAACGCGATATTAGTATAAATATTAGTATAAAAAACGCACAAAAAGCACGGCATAGTGCAATGAGTTCGATTGCTATAGGGTTTATACCTTATCTTGGTAATAATCTACCCATAGAGCGGTAGCGCCACAAATGGCTACCGGCATTACCACCAAATTAACAATGGGAATCATGGAAAATACCGCCACAGTGATACCAAAACTATAACTAACGCTCTGGTTTTTTTTTAGCATTTCTTGCATTTGAGCAAAGGGAATTTTGTGATTATCAAAGGGGTAATCTTTATATTGTATTGCCATCATCCAAGCAACAAATAAAAACCAAATGATTTGACCAATAATGGGTAAAACGCACAATATAATGAAAAATCCAATAGCACGCGGTAAATAGTAACTAAGCTTTTGCCATTCTCTGCGGAGTGTTCTAGGGATGTCTTTAACTATGTCGAGTATCTCGCCCTTTGGCGCTTCATGGCCAGATAAAATAGCTTCCATTTTTTCGGACAATAAACCATTAAAGGGTGCGGCTAACCAATTAGCTACTGTACTAAATACAAATGAAAAAATGACCAGTATAGTAAGTACAGCTAAAGGCCATAATATTATACTTAACCAATCAAGCCAGTTTGGTAACCAGGCCATAATGCTAGTCATATAGCTATTGAGCTCTAAATAGACTAAATAAAAGGCAATACTAAACAGCAGAGCGTTGATTGCTAAAGGGATAAAGACAAAGCGACGTACACCTTTTTGTCTTATCAGGCTAAAGCCTTTAAAAAAGTAACTGGCGCCACTGTGAGCCATAGTGGAATGTTTAGCTTGTTTTGATGAATGAGGCATTACGTTACAGGAATCCTAAGTGACTGATATTCTTCAGGTGAGTATATACTTTTTATCATTCAAAATGCAGCTTGATTGGTAACGGCTATAAAAGCATATTTCATACTTTTACAACATTAACTTGTTACAAATCCCCTTAATTTCTGCTAAAGTTTCCTGTTAATATACCGCGATAATATTCGCATGAAAAATAGTAATTAGAGAGTAAACAGGCTCGAAATGGAAGATAACTTCAGAAACGTCTTAATTATACTTAGTGCCATTGTCATTACCGCAATATTTCTCCATGGCTTATGGACAATAAGAAAACAAAAAAATCCGTACAAACTAAAAACGTCTAAAAGCAAGATTGACCCGATAACGCGAGATTTTGATGGTAAGGGTTTTGATCAAGATGGGGTAGGACAAGTAAAAGTTAAGCCTAGTGTACAAAGTAGCAAAAAAAACCTTGAAGATGAGGTTGTTGCTGAGCATGTTTTGACCGCTGGTGTGCAACTACCCGACGATCTATCTAAAAGCCAAATATTAATTAAAAAGGATGTTTTAGGTGAACTTGCTAGCCAGACTAATCAAGGTAAAACTGAAAAAAGTGATAGTAATGCAGTTCAGCCATTAGATAACAGCCTTGAAGATGATTGGTTCAAAGACGATGTTCAAACAGGCTTTCAACAAGGCTCTCTGGAAAGCTCTCGAGAAGGTTCCTCAGAAGATAATAGCAACCAATTTACTAAAGATGAATTAGGTGACGAGTTAACACCCACTAAGAAGACTACCAATACTCGGGTTGTTGAAAACCCGATAGCACCCAAGGCTCCAGCTCATTTTGAACCTTTATATGAGCAACCTGTAACTCAAGCTAAACCAGCACGCACACCAATTAACAAAGTTACCAAAGTGCCATCACCAGCGACATTAAAACGTGACCAGATAGAAATTGATTTTGATAATAAGCCAAGCGTAGGAGTTACTGAGCCGAAGCAGGCGGCAACCCAAGTAGAGCCACAAGTCATTATTTTATCAGTGGTAATGCCGGCTAATCAGCAAATGTTTGGTGCTGCTTTATTACCAAGTTTACTGACCCTAGGTCTCAAATATGGCGAAATGAATATCTTTCATCGTCATGAAGATAATGCCGGTAAGGGTAAGGTAACCTTTAGTTTGGCTAACATCATGAACCCAGGTTCATTCGATTTAGATAGTATGGAAAGTTTTGCCACCCGTGGCGTCAGTTTATTTATGACCTTACCAAATGCCGGCGACCCATTTTATGTTTTTGAGCAAATGCTTAATGGCGCCAAGCAGCTGGCGCAAGAATTTAATGCCCAAGTACTAGATGATAAACGTAATGTTATGACTAAACAAACTGAGCAACACTACTTAAGCAAAATACGAGAGTTCGATCGTAAAAGCCATGTTGCCTTAGTGGAGTAAGTACTAACTTTTGTTCTTATCCACACATTATTTACATATTACAACGGGTTTATACCCGTTATCAATCAAGATGCATGTTTCAGAGTGCTTGAGCTATTTCAATTCAAGGCGCTGTGATGAAATAATGGTTATTCCATTATAAGTCACAGCAACGATGAAGTGATGTAGCTCAAGCACTTCTTCGATGGGTATAAAAGTGATTTATGCTGCGTTATTAAGTTTAAGAATGGAACAACCATTCTCTAAATTTAATGCCTTACCTAAATTTATTTTAATTCCCACTGAAATCCTGCACTTTGAATGGTAACGGGTATATGCCCGTTTTTATTTTCTTTATTGCGAGATTTCTTCTCGTTTAAAGCCACTCAACTATTTGTGTTGTTTTCTTATTAATATTACAAGATGGCACAAGGTACATTATTAACCTTTAGTGAATTATTTTTATGTCAAATGCCGAAGATAAAATTAGCCAATTACAACAGCAGCTTAATCAATATAATCATGAATACTATGTATTAGATCAACCTAGCGTACCTGATGCTGAATTTGATCGATTAATGACAGCATTAATCGAGTTAGAAATAGCAAACCCTGAACTTAAAACCATTGATTCACCTAGTCAAAAAGTGGGTGGACAGGCATTAAAGTCTTTTACTCAAGTCACGCATCAGCAGCCGATGCTCTCCCTTGATAATGTCTTTTTCTTAGAAGATTTCCATGCCTTTGTTAAACGTGTCAAAGATAGATTAAACACTAATCAAGCTTTGACTTTTTGTGCTGAGCCTAAATTAGATGGTTTAGCGGTAAGTTTACGATATGAGCTAGGGATATTAGTCCAAGCAGCTACGCGCGGTGATGGCAGTGTTGGCGAAAATATTACCACCAATATTCGCACCATTAAATCCATTCCACTTAAGCTTATGGGCGCGCCGGGCAAAGACTTCCCAAGCGTTGTTGAAGTCCGTGGTGAGGTATTTATGCCTAAAGCAAGTTTTAATGCTTTAAATGAACTGGCTAAAAAACGTGGTGAAAAAGGTTTTGCTAACCCACGTAATGCCGCTGCGGGCAGCTTACGACAACTAGACTCCAAAATTACCGCTAAGCGTAATTTAGCCTTTTATGCCTATAGTTTAGGATTTGTTGGTGACTTGGTGGCAGACGATGGTGAAAGCAAAGATTTAACCAATGAGTTCTTTGCCAACTCACACCACCAAAGATTGTGTCAGCTTAAAGCTTTGGGTTTACCTATGTGTCCAGAAGTGCGTTTACTAGAAAGCGAACAAGCAGCTGATGCCTTCTATCAAGATATCCTCGCTAAACGTAGCGTCTTAAGTTATGAAATAGATGGTACAGTTTTTAAAGTTGATGATATCGCACGGCAAAAACGTTTAGGTTTTGTCGCACGTGCTCCTCGCTGGGCAATTGCTTATAAATTTCCGGCTGAAGAAGAGTTAACCTGTGTTGAAGATGTTGAGTTTCAAGTAGGTCGAACTGGCGCTATTACGCCAGTGGCGCGATTAAAACCTATCTTTGTTGGTGGGGTAACCGTTTCTAATGCCACCTTGCATAACCAAGATGAAATAACACGCTTAGGGCTGAAAATAAATGACACTGTCGTTATTCGCCGTGCTGGTGACGTTATTCCGCAAATTGTAAGCGTAGTTGTTGATAAACGACCTGATAATGCGCTAGATATCATCTTTCCGACAACGTGTCCTGTATGTGATTCGGCTGTTGCTAAGCCAGAAGGGGAGGCTGTACTTAGATGTACCGCAGGACTTTTTTGTGCGGCACAGCGAAAAGAAGCAATCAAACACTTTGCTTCGCGAAAAGCCCATGATGTCGACGGCTTAGGGGATAAACTTGTTGAACAGCTTGTTGATGAAAAGTTGATTAATACCCCGGCTGATTTATTCAAGCTGACCGAAATTCAGGTCAGTATGATGGAGCGCATGGGGAAGAAGTCGGCGACTAACTTAATTGCCGGCCTTGAAAATGCTAAAACGACCACCTTAGCGAAATTTATTTATGGCCTAGGCATTCGAGAGGTGGGTGAAGCAACGGCGGCTAACTTAGCTAATCACTTCTATACTTTAGCGGCGATTGAAAGCGCATCCATAGAAGCATTACAAGATGTCTCCGATGTTGGCGAAATTGTTGCCAAAAATATCATTAACTTCTTCAAAGAAGAACATAACTTAGCGATTGTTTCAGGGTTAACTGCCGTGATGAACTGGCCAACAATTGAAATAAAGTCAGCAGAAGAGTTGCCCCTTGCTGAGCAGATCTTTGTTCTAACCGGTACGCTAACGCACATGGGCCGGAGTGAAGCGAAAACTGCGCTGCAATCATTAGGCGCGAAAGTTTCCGGCAGTGTTTCTAAGAAAACAGATTTTGTTGTTGCCGGGGATAAAGCCGGCTCTAAACTCACTAAAGCGCAAGACTTAAGTATTGCTGTGCTGACAGAAGATGAGATGATTGCACTATTGAGCAAATATGGTGTAACAATATAAACCTCTTGGTAATGGCTTAATGGCTAAGTAACCAGAGCTCTGGATAAGCAATATAAAAAATAGAGAAGTAACAACAAGTATGAGTTCTTTTATTATGGTTATGTTAACAGACGTAGGCCAGTGGTTTCGCCCTTATCAGTACCAAGCTGCTTTAGCACTCATTGCTACGGCTTTGGTTCTTTTTGGTAATGAAATCAATGGTGCGATTAAAAAGTTAGTTGTTAGACAACATTTTATTATTCGCACCTTGGTATTTGTGCTTGTTTGCGCTTTTGGTTATGGCTTATTAACGGTTTGGTTAACAAGCGTCTTGGCACAACAGTTAGCTAAAATTCCAAGCCCGTATTTATTACCTAGTGTTACTGCAATTTTTTTTGCTTTGGGCGTGTATGCCCAAAAACAACGCCATATTTAAAAGCCACTTAGCCTAGGTCATAACTAGGTATTGCTTTAGCCAATATGGCTCTTTGTTATCATCTTTTAGTGCGTCTTTTCTGCAAGAGCAAAGAAGCACTAATAAAAACTGAACTGTTACGCAATCACAGCTAACGAAGCTTTATAAAGTGCTGAGCAAGCTAGTAACCACAGTTTGGTGAACAACAGTGTTTCATCAACTATTCTTTACGCGTTCTTGTTACGGGTTAACCGCCAAAATGCAAATCCGGCCACAAAAAATAGTATCATCGGATAAAAGGCATGGCTTGCCACAGCCAGTGGTGATATTTGTAAAGTTGCGCCAAGTAATAGCGCTTGAGCACCATAAGGTAATATCCCTTGGTTAATACAGGCAAAAACATCAAGTAAACTGGCTGACTCAGCAGGGGATAAGCCACCATCAGTCGCAAGATTTTTAGCGGTATCACCGGTCACTATAATTGACACTGTGTTGTTGGCAGTAAAGAAATTACAGACGAATGCCAGCCCTGCAATACCTATACCCGCAGCGCGTTTGTTATTATTAGGCGCTAGTTTTCTGGCAAGCGTTTTTATCACTCGCGTTAACGCGGACAAACCACCTTGTTGGCGAACCAACTCACTTAAACCACCAATAAATAAAGATAATATAAAGATGTCTTGCATGCTGGAGAAGCCTGCTGTGATATCTTTTAGCCAAGCAGATAGCTGATAACCATTACTGATCATGCCAATGGCCGCTGCTAAAACAATGCCTAAGGTTAATACCACAAAAACATTCACGCCCATCAAAGCTAATACCAGAATAACTACGTATGGAATTAAGCCAACCACAGCAGCTTCACTGTTTAATTCATGATTCACTTCACCACCTAATACGGTAAATATCACCAAGCAAATAAGCGCGGCAGGAACGGAAAATTTGAAGTTAACACGAAATTTATCCTTCATGTGAGCACCTTGACTGCGTGTTGAAGCAATGGTGGTATCAGAAATAATTGATAGGTTATCACCAAAGATGGCCCCAGATACCAAGCAGCCAGCAACCAGTGCAGCATCTAAATTTGCCGTTTCAATAAAGCCAAGCGCAACCGGGGCAATAGCAGCAATGGTGCCCATTGATGTGCCCATGGCGGTAGATAAAAAAGCGGCGACCAGGAATAGTCCGGGCAATAGTAGGTAATCAGGAAATATGGCTAAGCCAAGTTGCACACTGGCATCAACACTACCTGTTGATTTTGCTACCACAGCAAAGGCGCCCGCGAGTAAATAGATAATGCACATAGTGGTTATGTTGGTATGACCTGCACCGCTGATAAATTGTGATATTTGTTTATCGATAGAGCTTTTAGATAATAGCTTCCCTAGGGTAATGGAAACTATAATGGCTGGGATTATGGCAATACTTGCTGGCAGTTGATAAAAAGCAAAATCAACACCCTGCAGGGTTAAAATAATACCGGTACCGAGAAAAAGCCCTAAAAAAACGGCAAAGGGCAGTAGGGCAAATATATTTTCTTGGGGGGTATCTTTATTGGTCATAATTGAGCTATATAAAATAAGTTTATGACAGCATTATAAAAGCAAAATCTCTCTTGTCAATATAGATGTTTAGATGGCTAAATGATTTATTAAAAGACAGACAATAAAAAAGGCCAACTATTGAATAGTTGGCCTTGTCGCATCGATAAAATACCTAGCTTAAATAACAGTCCAGAATTAGATATAAATTCTTACTGCTATTTTTAAGGTGCTGGTTGTGTTTGTTCATCCGCCCAAGCAACGGCTTGGTTGTAATGCTCAACCACTTTATCTTTGTCTAGTTTTAATTTTTCCATAACCAAGGTGGTTTTATCCCATTGTGCTCGTTCGATAAACTCAACCAACTTAATTATTGCCGCCATAACGCCTTTTTTAGTTAGCAGTGGCTCTTTAATATCCTGTGATAGCGGTAGTTTTTCTAATACGGTAGCCATTTCTTCATCTAATATGGCATCAATCATTGATAATAGCCCAGTTAAAAAGGCTATTGAAACATCAAGTTGAGAGTTAATATCACGGGCTACTAACTCACAAAACTTTGCTCTGGTCATGGCGAGGTTAATTAATTCTGATGGTTTATCCGGGTTTGCGGTAACTGCAAACATTAAACCGATAAAGCGTTTTAACTCGCCTGAGCCTAATATAACCAGCGCTTGTTTAATGGTTGATACTTCGCTGCGTCGTTTGAAAATCGCGGAGTTAGCATAACGCAATAATTTATAAGACAGCGATACGTCACGTTCAAACACGCTGGTAATACTATTTAAATCTAGATCGGTTTTGGACGTTTCATAAAGTAGCTCAGCCATGGCCATTTGTGAAGGTGATAACGTTTTAGTTTTTATCATTTCAGGTTTGGCGAAGAAGTAACCTTGGAAGTAGTCAAAGCCTAGTTGCAGCATTTGATCATATTCTTCATAGGTTTCTACTTTTTCAGCTAACATTTTAATATGAGGATGATCTTTAATGGCAATAAGGACTTCTTTAATATCATCGATACTGCTTTGTTGAATATCAATTTTGATGATTTTAATAAAAGGGTAGAAATGTGCCCAAACGTTTTTATGCTCATAATCATCTAAAGCAAGAGTATAGCCTTTCGTATGTAAATCTTTACATAGCGCCAGTAACTTTTTACCCGGTTTAACCGTCTCAAGAATTTCAACGACTACCTCATCCGGAGTAAGCATTTCTGGGTAGCCTTTCTCCATGGTTTCAAGAGTAAAGTTGATAAAGGCTGCTTTATTGCCGGTAAAATCACTAATGCCCATATTGAACTGGCTGGCTTCAATCATTTTACTAGTGGCTTCATCGCCATCTATATCAGGGAATACATTGTCTATGCTGTCACGAAAAAGTAACTCGTAAGCAAATAATTTTTTACTCTTATCTAATATCGGTTGTCTTGCAGCGTAAAAGTTCATATATGTCGTTAACTAGCTCAGGCTCTATAGGTTAATTACCATTGAATATATGGTATAGCGGTTTTTTTTGCATTAGTTTTTTTTAATTTGTTTGCGCTTTCATCTTTATTTTTCTTTCTGTTTACTTGTTATTAACTTTAGCAGAAACTTAAAAGCTAGCACCACTTAAGCTACTAAGGTTTATTTATTTGGTGATTTTTGCTAGTTTAGCGAGCTTAATCACTCACTAGCTCACAATTAGCAGGTAATCACTTTGGCTATCGGTACCTTAATCTCTTTAACACTCTACTTCATCGTTATGCTCTTAATTGGCTTATACGCTTATAAAAAATCTACCAGTGATGTCGCTGGCTATATGTTAGGTGGCCGTAGTTTGTCGCCAAGTGTCGCTGCTCTGTCTGCGGGGGCCTCTGATATGAGTGGCTGGATGTTGATGGGCTTACCCGGTGCTATGTACCTTACCGGTGTTAGTAGTATTTGGATTGCCATTGGTTTGGTTATCGGCGCATTTCTTAATTACTTAGTGGTTGCACCACGTTTGAGAACTTACACCGAAATAGCCAATGACTCAATCACCTTACCTGATTTCTTTGAAAACCGCTTTAACGATAAGTCGCGCTTATTAAGAATCGTATCATCCCTCGTTATCGTGGTGTTTTTTACTCTTTATACCTCAAGCGGAATTGTTGCCGGCGGCAAACTATTTGAAAGCTCTTTTGGTTTGAATTATGAAGTAGGCTTATATGTTACTGCTGGTGTAGTGGTTGCTTATACCTTATTTGGTGGCTTTTTAGCGGTAAGCTTAACTGACTTTGTGCAGGGCTGTATTATGTTTATCGCCTTAGTTTTAGTGCCTATTGTTGCGATAAGTGAAGTTGGCGGAATAGCCGAGATGCAAAACACAGTCGCCACAATAAACCCTGAGTTATTAAATCTCTTTAGCGGCGTTAGTGCTATAGGAATTATCTCTGCCATGGCTTGGGGCCTAGGTTACTTTGGCCAGCCGCATATAATTGTGCGTTTTATGGCGATTCGCAGCGTTAAGGATATGCCAACCGCGCGTCGTATTGGTATGACTTGGATGATAGTGGCTATTATTGGCGCTATGGCAACAGGTTTTGCTGGTATCGCTTATGTAGCGAAAACAGGTATAAAACTTGATGATGCCGAAACCATTTTTATCGTTTTATCACAGTTATTATTTAGCCCGTTAATTGCTGGCTTTTTATTAGCGGCCATTTTAGCGGCAATAATGAGCACCATCTCTTCACAATTACTGGTTACCTCTAGTTCACTTACCGGCGATTTTTATCAAGCCTTTTTACACCGTGATGCCAGTGAAAAACAATTGGTGTTAGTTGGCCGAATCTCTGTGTTTCTAGTTGCCTTGGTAGCCATTTATTTAGCTTACGATCGTAACAGTAGTATCTTAAGCCTAGTGAGCAATGCTTGGGCAGGCTTTGGTGCCGCATTTGGACCGGTTGTAATTGGTTGTTTGTATTGGAAAGGTATGACAAGAAATGGCGCTTTAGCGGGTATCATAGGTGGTGCGGTAACCGTGCTTATCTGGATATATGCACCTATCACTATTAATGGCCAGTCATTAAGCGCATGGATGTATGAGATAGTCCCTGGCTTTATTGTTTGTTCATTAGCTATTTATGTATTCAGTAAGCTATCGCCTAAGGTTGAAGATAGCATCTCTTCCAAGTTTGATGAAATGTTGACACATCATAAATAATTAAACGATTTTTTAAAAATCGATTCAATTTGAAAAGCTAGTGACTTCAAGTCACTAGCTTTTTTGTTTTTTAATTCCTGTAATTTACCCATTAACTTTTGGTTGAAGGCTAGAGAGAATCTAATGGTTATTGGCAAATTTCAAGTTGTTCGCTTTAGAGCTTTTATGCTAGAATCGCGCTAATTTTTAAACCTTCGATTAATTTGCTTTGCTTTATAGAAAAGTTTACTGCAAATTAATCATTTAAAAGACTATGTAAAGTCTGGAGTTTATATCAATGAATTTTGATACTACTGAACAACGTGTTAGCTATGGTGTAGGTCGTCAATTAGGTGACCAACTTCGCAATAATCCTTTTAAAGATTTTGATATCACTGCTGTACAAGCAGGTATCGCTGATGCATTAGCTGAAGCCGATAGTAAGGTTTCGGATGAAGATCTAAACGAAGCTTTTTCTGTAGTTTCTAAAAAAATACAAGAGCAAGAGCAAGCTGCTGCTAAAGAAGCTTCTGCTGAAGGCGAAAAATTCTTAGCTGATAACGCTAAGCGTGATGAAGTAACAGTTACTGAGTCTGGTTTACAATACGAAGTATTAGTAACTGGTGAAGGCGAAAAACCATCAGCAGATAGCACAGTATCTGTTCACTACCACGGTACATTTACCAACGGTGAAGTTTTTGATAGTTCTGTTGACCGTGGTCAACCGGCTGAGTTCCCAGTTAAAGGCGTTATCGCTGGTTGGACTGAAGCATTACAACTAATGACTGAAGGTTCAAAGTGGAAGTTAACTATCCCTTATGACCTAGCTTACGGTGAACGTGGTTCTCAGGGTGCTATTCCTGCTTATGCTACGTTAGTATTTGAAGTTGAATTGTTAAGCATCAAGTAAATATCGTATTATATTAAAAGCCCTCAATTGAGGGCTTTTTTTTAAGCTAAAACTAATAGATTGAAGCTATGTCAAAAATAAAGTTACAAAAGCTCTTTAAGCACTATCAAAATGCATTTTTACAATGTGATATTGATGAAGTGAGCCGTTGTTATCACTTACCATGTACACTAAATACACCTGATAAAATAGTGCTGCTCAAAAATGCAACTGATTGCCAGCAAGAATTTAGTGCTATTTTTACCCAACTCAAAGACGCAAGTACCAGTAATATTATTGCTAAAAAAGCTTCTTTTGAGCAGGTGAGTAAACAGTTATATTTAGTGTGCATAGAATGGGGTTTTATCGATGGCCAAGGGCAAGTCTTTGCTGACTTCGCTGCTATTTATCATGTATTAGACCATGATGGCACATTGAAAATAGTGAATGTTGTTTCTCATGAACTTGAGAGTTCGTTAACGTTAGCAGAGTCACTTTGTTGGTAAACGTATTTTATTACTATTAGATATTATATCCGTATTTTAGGCGGTTTTCCGCGATTTCCTTAAGAACAGTAGAGAAAAATATGAAAGTAAAAGTAGCTATTTTAGGTTGCAGTGGTCGTATGGGACGTAATTTGATTCAGGCAGCTCATGAGCATGCAAGTATTGAATTGGTTGGTGGTAGCGTACGTACTAGTTCATCTTTTGTCGATTTTGATTTAGGGGAATTAGCGGGCATTGGTGCCATTGGCATTAAAACTTCAACCCAATTATCACAATTGGCTGCAGCCGATGTTTTTATTGATTTTACTTCAATAGAAACGACCCTAGAAAATCTTGCTTGGTGTAACGAAAACAAAAAAGCTTTAGTTATCGGCACTACCGGATTTTCAGATGAACAAGTAAAAGTGATAGAACAAGCGGGTAAAACTATGCCAGTGATATTAGCGCCCAATACATCAGTTGGCGTTAATTTAATGTTTAAGTTACTGCAAGTTACTGCAAAAGCAATTGGCGACTATACTGATATAGAAATTTTTGAGGCGCACCACAGATTTAAAAAAGATGCACCTTCAGGCACCGCGGTAAAAATGGGACAAGTTATTGCTGATACCTTAGGGCGAGATCTTAACAAAGTTGCCGTTTATGGCCGTGAAGGTATTACAGGTGAGCGTAAAAGAGAAACTATTGGTTTTGCCACTGTGAGAGCAGGGGATATTGTTGGTGAGCACACCGCCATTTTTGCAGATCTTGGTGAACGTCTTGAAATTACTCATAAAGCGAGTTCTCGAATGACCTTTGCACTCGGGGCTATGCGTGCAGCATTTTGGTTAAATGATGCTGAAGCCGGCTATTATGATATGCAAGATGTGTTGGGTTTAAAAGATTAAAATTAATACCTAAGTATTGGTTAGTTTTAACAATAGATAACTAGTCTTTTTGGCCATTTGGTCAGGAAATGATACGGAAGACTAGAAAAACTATGTTTTTACATTTTATTAGTAGACGAATTCACTGCACAAGCGTAAAATAAGTGGATTTTGTCAAAAATTTAGCTGGAAAGTGGTTTTTGATATCTTTTTTTGTACGGGAACTACAGTAAAAAGCAATTGCACAGAGCAGTTGCTGTTATATGCGCGTTTACGTTTATTTCTTCTTTGGAGGTTACATTGGCTACATCTGCTATTTTAGTGCTTGAAGACGGCACTGTTTTTAAAGGCACCGCAATTGGTGCACAAGGTTCGGCTGTTGGTGAGGTCGTTTTTAATACCTCAATGACAGGTTATCAGGAAATTCTTACCGATCCATCATATGCAGAGCAAATTATTACCCTGACTTACCCACATATTGGTAATACCGGTACTAATAGCGAAGATAAAGAATCTGATAGCATTGTTGCTAAAGGTTTAGTTATTCGCGACTTGCCTTTAATGGCTAGTAACTTTCGAAATGAACAGAATTTAAGTGATTATTTAATTGCTAACAACATCTTAGGTATCGCTGATATCGATACCCGTAAATTAACGCGTATTTTACGTGAGAAAGGTGCTCAAAATGGCTGTATCTTAACACTTGATGATGTTAACGATGATAGTCAGCAAGCAACTGCGCTTAGCCAAGCAAAAGCATTTCCAGGTCTTAAAGGCATGGATTTAGCTAAAGTAGTTTCTACTAAAGAAAAATATGAGTGGACGAGTGGTAGTTGGACTCTTGACTTAAGCAATGGTGCTAACACTGGCACAGGTTTTACCAAACCAGAGAAGTTTGATTTTCATGTTGTCGCTTACGATTTTGGCGCGAAAAGAAACATCTTACGTATGTTAGTTGACCGTGGTTGCAAATTAACTGTGGTACCTGCGCAAACTCCGGCAAGTGAAGTACTAGCAATGAATCCAGATGGTATTTTCTTATCTAATGGACCTGGTGATCCAGAGCCATGTGACTACGCCATCACGGCCATTAAAGAATTCCTTGAAACAGAAATTCCAGTATTTGGTATTTGTTTAGGTCACCAATTACTTGGTTTAGCCAGTGGTGCTAAAACAGTTAAAATGAAGTTTGGTCATCATGGTGCAAATCACCCAGTGAAAGACTTCGCTCGTGACGTAGTAATGATTACTTCACAAAACCACGGTTTCGCTGTTGATGAAGATACCTTGCCAAGCAACTTAACAGTTACCCATAAATCACTATTTGATGATTCTTTACAAGGTATTCATCGCACAGACAAACCAGCGTTTAGCTTCCAAGGTCATCCTGAAGCAAGCCCTGGTCCAACTGATGCTGCGCCGTTATTTGATCACTTTATTGACTTGATCAAAATTTATAAAAACGCTAAATAATTCAGCCTAGAGAAAGATAAGAGAGAAAAGAAATGGGAAAACGTACTGATATAAAAAGTATCTTGATCTTAGGTGCTGGACCAATTGTTATTGGTCAAGCCTGTGAGTTCGATTACTCTGGCGCGCAAGCATGTAAAGCATTACGTGAAGAAGGTTATCGAGTTATTTTAGTTAACTCTAACCCAGCAACGATAATGACTGACCCAGAGATGGCCGATGCAACTTACATCGAGCCCATTCATTGGGAAGTAGTACGCAAAATCATTGAAAAAGAACGTCCTTGTGCGATATTACCCACAATGGGCGGTCAAACTGCATTAAACTGTGCTTTAGAGCTTGAAGCCAAAGGCGTTTTGAAAGAGTTTAATGTTGAGATGATCGGCGCAACAGCCGATGCCATTGATAAAGCAGAAAACAGAAGTCGTTTTGATAAAGCAATGAAGTCTATTGGTTTAGACACACCACGTGCTGAAATTGTCCATACCATTGCTGAAGCACATGAAGCCGTCAAACATTTAGGTTTTCCTTGTATCATACGCCCGTCATTCACCATGGGTGGCTCAGGTGGCGGTATTGCTTATAATACCGAAGAGTTTGAGGAAATTTGTACGCGCGGTTTAGACCTTTCACCAACCACTGAATTATTGATTGATGAATCTTTGATTGGTTGGAAAGAATATGAAATGGAAGTGGTGCGCGACAAAAATGATAACTGTATCATTATTTGTTCGATTGAAAACTTCGACCCTATGGGCATTCATACTGGCGATTCAATCACCGTTGCTCCAGCGCAAACCTTGACTGATAAAGAATACCAAATCATGCGTAATGCCTCTCTGGCAGTGCTTCGTGAAATCGGTGTTGAAACAGGTGGCTCAAACGTACAATTTGGTATCTGTCCAGATACGGGTCGTATGGTTATCATTGAAATGAATCCACGTGTATCTCGCTCATCGGCATTAGCTTCAAAAGCTACGGGTTTCCCAATTGCTAAAATAGCGGCCAAGTTAGCGGTAGGTTATACGCTAGATGAATTAACCAATGATATTACTGGTGGCAAAACACCAGCATCATTTGAGCCGACTATCGATTATGTTGTTACTAAGATTCCACGTTTTAACTTTGAAAAATTTGCTGGCGCAGATGATAGACTAACCACGCAAATGAAATCGGTTGGTGAAGTGATGGCTATTGGTCGTAACCAACAAGAGTCATTACAAAAAGCCTTACGCGGCTTAGAAGTTGGCGTAAATGGTTTTGATTCGATTGTTGATGTTACCCAGCCAGGCGCTAAAACCAAAATCATGCATGAACTGCAAGAAGCTGGTGCTGATCGTATTTGGTATATTGGTGATGCTTTCCGTTTAGGTTTAACGGTAGATGAAGTCTTTAACTTAACTATGGTTGACCGTTGGTTCCTAGTACAAATTGAAGATATCATTTTAGAAGAAGCGAAAGTTGCTGATGGCGGCTTAACTATCTTAACACCAGAATACTTACGTAAACTTAAGCGTAAAGGTTTTGCTGATTCTCGTTTATCTGACCTGATTGGTGTTTCTGAAGCCGAAGTACGTAAAAAACGTCACGCGGCGGATATATATCCAGTATATAAACGTGTTGATACTTGTGCGGCAGAGTTTAGCTCTGATACTGCTTATATGTACTCAACCTATGATGAAGAGTGTGAAGCTAACCCTACAGATAATAAAAAAATCATGATCTTAGGTGGCGGCCCTAACCGTATTGGTCAAGGTATTGAGTTTGATTACTGTTGTGTACATGCAGCATTAGCGCTTCGTGAAGATGGCTTTGAAACCATCATGGTTAACTGTAACCCTGAAACGGTTTCTACCGATTACGATACTTCAGACCGTTTATATTTTGAATCTATCACCTTTGAAGATGTACTTGAAATAGTTCGTATTGAAAAACCTGTCGGTGTTATCGTGCAATACGGTGGTCAAACACCACTTAAATTAGCACGTTCACTTGAAGCTGCTGGCGTACCTATTATTGGTACTTCTCCAGATGCGATTGACAGAGCAGAAGACAGAGAACGTTTCCAACAAGCGGTTGACCGTTTAGGTTTATTACAACCTGAAAATGCCACAGTGACTTCAGTAGAAGAAGCGATGGCAAAAGCTGAAGGTATTGGTTTCCCATTAGTTGTTCGTCCATCTTATGTATTGGGCGGTCGCGCGATGGAAATCGTTTATGACCTAGATGATTTACGTCGTTACATGACTGAAGCCGTAAGTGTTTCTAACGACTCGCCAGTATTACTTGATCGCTTCTTAGATGATGCGATAGAAGTTGATATTGACTTAATTTGTGACGGCACCGACGTAGTCATTGGCGCAATCATGCAACATATTGAACAAGCGGGTGTTCATTCAGGTGATAGTGCCTGTTCATTACCTGCTTATAGTTTAAGCCAAGAAATTCAAGATGTGATGCGTGAGCAAGTCACCGCTCTTGCTTTTGAGTTAGGTGTTGTTGGTTTAATGAATACACAAATGGCAGTTAAAGACGGCAAGGTTTACTTAATTGAAGTTAACCCACGTGCCGCTCGTACCGTTCCTTTTGTATCTAAAGCAACTGCTGTACCGCTAGCTAAAATTGGCGCACGGGTAATGGCGGGTAAAACCTTAAAAGAGTTAGGTGTTACCGAAGAAGTCATTCCACCGTACTACTCGGTAAAAGAAGTGGTTATTCCATTTAACAAGTTCCTTGGTAGTGATCCTCTTGTTGGCCCTGAAATGCGCTCAACGGGTGAAGTGATGGGCGTTGGCGATACCTTTGAAGAAGCTTATGCTAAAGCTAGTTTAGGTGCCGGTGTTAGTGTACCTAAGACAGGTCGAGCGTTGATTTCTGTGCGTGATAGTGATAAGAAACGTGTATTAGAATTAGCTAAAATCATGGTTGATTTAGGTTATGATTTAGATGCCACCCATGGTACTGAAATTATTTTACGAGAAGCGGGTGTACCGGTTCGTCGTGTTAATAAAGTACATGAAGGTCGTCCACATATTCTTGATAGAATTAAGAATAGTGAATACAGTTATATCATCAATACTACCGAAGGCCGTAAAGCCATCGAAGATTCTAAAGTATTGCGTGGCGGTGCCTTGCGTTATAAAGTGGCTTATACTACAACGTTAAACGCGGCTTTTGCTACTTGTATGTCACATGCAGCTGATGACAGAAATAAAGTCACCTCTATTCAAGAGTTACACAAAAGACTCTAAATAGTTTTTTTACAGAATAAGTTAACGCTTATCTAAAACTTTGTTAAAGGTGGTTATACCTATATTGGGTTAACCGCCTTTATTGTTAGAATGAGAAGATAATAATGACTAAATATCCAATGACCCTTCGTGGTGCTGAGCAATTACAAGATGAGCTTAAGCAGTTAAAACAAGAAAAACGCCCACGTATTGTAAAAGATATTGCTACTGCGCGTGAGCATGGTGATTTAAAAGAAAATGCCGAATACCATGCTGCCAAAGAAGAGCAGGGCTTTTGTGAAGGTCGTATACAAGACATTGAAGGCCGATTGTGTAATGCGCAAGTTATTGACGTAACGTCAATACCTAACCGTGGCAAAGTTATTTTTGGTACAACGGTTACTTTATTAAACCTTGATACTGAAGTTGAAGTGACTTACCAAATTGTAGGCGATGATGAAGCTGACTTTAAAACTGGTCGTATCTCGGTTAACTCACCGATTGCTCGTGGTTTAATTGGCAAAGAAGTTGATAGTGAAATAGAAATAACTATTCCAGGTGGCGTAGTTGAGTATGAAATCATCTCTGTTGAGCATATCTAAAGCTTTAACGCAAGTTGGTACTAGAGTACTCGCTGTGTGATAAATAAAATCTAAAAGCCTCAAATGTTAAGTTTGGGGCTTTTTTGTGGGTGAGTAGTTGTGCTTATTAACTAATGTAGTGAAGAGAAATTTACTGTTACATTTGATCCATTAAACTCTTATTGCAAACACTCTTTTTAGGTTGTACTCTTTATGATATCAAAATGATATCACTTTTGTATTAACAAGGAGTTCATATGAATGAGAAAATAGGTTTTTCTGTTAGCGGTTATGGTGTTTTTGCAGTGTTGTTAGCTGCTGCAGTATTTATTGTTAGCCAAGCTGCGATGGGTAACATTGAACTAATAACAGTGCTGGTATTTTTATTAACGATTGCTGCAGTGCCAGGATTTTTTATGGTGCAGCCAAATCAAGCGAAAGTAATGACTTTCTTTGGCAGCTATGTTGGTACCGTAAAATCAGTCGGTTTACGTTGGACTATTCCATTATTTATTCGCAAAAAAATATCATTAAGAATTCGTAACTTCGAATCCAATCAAATGAAAGTCAATGATAATCATGGTAATCCGATTGAAATAGCCACTGTGGTGGTTTGGTCGGTAGATGATACTGCTGAAGCGGTATTTGAAGTGGATGATTATATCAGCTTTGTAAATATTCAAAGTGAATCAGCTTTGCGTAATATGGCGACTAGTTACCCATATGATCAACACGAAGGCGATGACATTGCCCTGCGTAGCCACCCTCAAGAAGTATCAGAAGCTTTAAAGTTGGAAATACAGGAGCGATTAGGGAAAGCAGGCGTAATCGTTCATGAAGCCCGTATTAGTCACCTCGCTTATGCGCCAGAAATCGCTAATGCTATGCTGCAAAGACAACAAGCTTCAGCCATTATTGCTGCTCGAAGACTTATTGTTGATGGCGCAGTCGGCATGGTTGAAATGGCACTTAAACAGCTATCAGAGAAAGGTATTGTTGAATTAGATGAAGAGCGTAAAGCCGCTATGGTCAGTAATTTACTGGTGGTCTTATGTAGTGATAAAAGCACACAACCGGTAGTGAATGCCGGTAGTCTGTATTAAAATATAACCCGGAATTTTATCACTGCCGTAAGGGACTATTTGTTACAGTGACTGCCGAATTTTTTAGTCGGGAGTCCAGTGGTAAGGATTTAGTCTTGTTTACTTTTTTTGATTTTGTTAAATTTTGGAGGTAGCAGTGGCTGCTAAAAAAAGCTTCCCACTTAGGATAAACCCAGAGGTGTTGGCGGCAATGCAGCGTTGGTCAGATGATGAACTGCGCAGCGTTAATGCTCAAATTGAATATGTATTAAGAAAATCCTTAGTTGATTCAGGGCGCGTTAAATTGACACAAAAAGTAGTCACTTCTCTGGTGGAGGGTGAAGAGCAAGGCAAAAATACCAATCGGACTAATTAATCGATCACTTAGCGAGAATTAAAAGGCTTAGAGGCAAGGCATTGATTACAGAGAATGGTTGTTCAGGAGAATATGCTCCTGCATTCTCTATTAAGCTGCATCCATGCAGCGTCCTTGTCAAAATTAATAACGCCGCATATATGCCTTTTAAACTCGCCCTTCGGGAACTCAGTAGCAAACTGATAACTTCAAAAAATGAATGAAATATAGAATAACTATGTTTAACTCATTTTGTTTGTTCTAATCTCGCTACTGAAGCTCTAAGTTGGTCGATTTATTAATTCCGTTTGGTATAAGCCTGATACTAAAGAAAAGTAATAACATTGGGCAATGAAATAATATATTCGCTACACATAAAAAATGACAGCCATGGCTGTCATTTTTTTAACTATTAATTTTACCAATAGTTAGCAAAGCAAAAGTAAAATTAGCTCTTAGGGATTCTAATTTTCTTTTCAGCACTCTCGCGATAAATAACTAAAGTCTTACCAATCACTTGTACTTGAGTAGACTTCGTTTCACGACAAATAGCATCAACGATTAACGCTTTGTTTTCTTTATCGTCTGTTGGGATTTTTACTTTGATTAGCTCATGATGATTAAGTGCATAATCAATCTCTGCAACAACAGCTTCTGTTAAGCCATTATTACCCAATAAAACTACTGGTTTAAGAGGGTGTGCAACACCTTTAAGGTGCTGAATTTGTTTTTTGTTTAAGTCCATTACTAAATTTCGTTATCTGTTGCCTTGAATTGCCGTCATTTTACCCTTATCTAGTGAG
This sequence comes from Colwellia sp., assembly GCA_022969215.1. Classification (GTDB taxonomy): domain Bacteria; phylum Pseudomonadota; class Gammaproteobacteria; order Enterobacterales; family Alteromonadaceae; genus Colwellia. The sequence continues at coordinate 23,900 of JALJPA010000027.1, forward strand.
TAATACTAATACCAATCTTACTAATTTTATAATCTACGACAAATGATTGACCTCTTCTGGTCAAATTTATAAATTTTTGTTTTCGCTTTTTATGTTGAAAGTGAATACTTAACCAAGCTCAGTGGTATAATCCTTTAATAATGAATGATCTTTTTTTGAGTAAGCAAAAACATGGCAACTAAAAAGCACAAAGCGAGCAGTCAGCGTTGGTTAGACGAGCACTTTGATGATGAATTCGTAAAAAAAGCAAAACGTTTAGGCTTACGTTCACGCGCCGTTTTTAAATTGGAAGAAATTAATTTAAAAGATAAATTGATCAAACCCGGTATGAAAGTGGTTGATTTGGGTGCCGCACCCGGTGGTTGGTCTGAATACGCAGTGAAAGTGGTCGGTGATAAAGGTCAAGTTATTGCGTGTGATATTTTACCTATGGATGCCATTGCGGGTGTTGATTTTCTCGAAGGTGACTTTAGAGAAGAAGAAGTTCTCGACACCTTATTAAATCGAATCAATGGCAAAAATATTGACGTGGTTATGTCTGACATGGCGGCAAATATGACTGGCAATGAAAGCGCAGATTCAGCCCGTAGCATGTACCTAGTTGAGTTAGCATTAGAGATGTGTAGTGAAGTCTTAAAACCTAATGGCGCCTTTGTAGTAAAAGTTTTCCAAGGTGCGGGTTTTGAAGATTACATGAAAGCGACGCGCGCCGTATTTAAAACGGTTAAAACCCGTAAGCCGGAGTCATCAAGAGCACGTTCAAGAGAAGTTTATCTGGTCGGCACGGGTTACAAGGGCTAGCAAAGTATTTAGAGTTATCAGGTTAAGAAAGTGAACAAGGTGTTTTATTGCCGTATGGTGAAATTTAAGGGCTAAGCCGCATAGAGAGTTCATATCTCAGGCTTTCCTTCCTATTACCCTATACGGCTTTAAACTAGCCAGTTAGCAATTTAAATGTTTCATCTGTTTAATGTAACTAGTTGTTACACACGGCTAAAGTTAAATAGCGACAAGCCTTGAATTGTAGTAGATTAAGCACCATAACTGTAACTAATATTATTACGGTTCTATTTTTATAAATTTACCAAGCACCACAAGAGGTCATTAAGTTGAGCGATATGGCGAAAAATCTAATTTTATGGTTAGTTATAGCAGTTGTTTTGATGAGTGTATTTCAGAGTTTTACTCCGAATACTGAACAAGAGCAACAAATGGATTACACCCGCTTTATTAAGGATGTACGTCAAGGACAAATTCGTGATGCGAATGTCGATAGAAATGGCGTAATTACGGGTGAAAAGCGTAGCGGTGAAGAATACAAAACCGTTATCCCTGGTGGCTATGACCGTGATTTAATAAACGACTTAGTTAAACAAGGTGTACGTGCCCAAGGTAAATTACCAGAAGAAACGAGCTTCTTAACGACTATTTTTGTTTCTTGGTTCCCAATGATCCTATTGATTGGTGTGTGGATTTTCTTCATGCGTCAAATGCAAGGTGGCGGCGGTAAAGGCGCTATGTCATTTGGTAAATCTAAAGCCCGTCAATTAAGTGAAGAGCAAATTAAAACTACTTTCGCTGATGTTGCTGGTTGTGATGAAGCCAAAGCAGAAGTTGAAGAGCTGGTTGATTACTTAAGAGAACCTGATCGCTTTCAAAAACTTGGTGGCAGAATTCCATCAGGTATCTTACTCGTAGGTCAGCCAGGTACAGGTAAAACCTTACTTGCTAAAGCCATTGCTGGTGAAGCAAAAGTACCATTCTTTACTATTTCCGGCTCTGACTTTGTTGAAATGTTTGTTGGTGTTGGTGCTTCTCGTGTACGTGACATGTTCGAACAAGCCAAAAAAGCGGCGCCTTGTATTATCTTTATCGATGAAATCGATGCTGTTGGTCGCCAACGTGGTGCCGGTATGGGTGGTGGACACGATGAGCGTGAACAAACATTAAACCAAATGTTAGTGGAAATGGATGGTTTTGAAGGTAATGAAGGCGTTATCGTAATTGCCGCCACTAACCGTCCAGACGTATTAGACCCTGCGTTACTTCGTCCAGGTCGTTTTGATCGTCAGGTGGTTGTGGGTCTACCAGATATTCGTGGTCGTGAACAAATACTTAAAGTACATATGCGTAAAGTGCCGTTAGGTGATGATGTTAAAGCATCAGTAATTGCCCGTGGTACGCCTGGTTTCTCAGGTGCAGATTTAGCCAACCTTGTTAACGAAGCTGCTTTAGGCGCTGCACGTGCCGCACTTCGCGTAGTTGGTATGAGAGAGTTTGATCAAGCTAAAGATAAAATTATGATGGGCTCAGAACGTAAGTCTATGGTGATGAATGAGTCAGAAAAAGAAATGACTGCATACCATGAAGCCGGACATGCCTTAATTGGTCGTTTGGTACCAGATCATGACCCTGTTTATAAAGTAAGTATTATTCCTCGTGGCCGTGCTCTTGGTGTAACTATGTACTTACCAGAGCAAGACAGATTCAGTCATTCTAAGCAGCATTTAGAAAGTAATATTTCTTCTTTATACGGCGGTCGTATTGCCGAGGAAGTTATTTACGGTAGTGATAAAGTTTCTACTGGCGCTTCAAACGACATAGAACGTGCAACCAATATTGCTCGTAAAATGGTTACGCAATGGGGCTTATCTGAAAAGCTAGGACCTATGTTGTTTGCTGAAGAAGAAGGTGAAGTTTTCTTAGGCCGTTCTTCTGCTAAGTCATTACATATGTCAGAAGAAACCGCTAAATTGATTGATGAAGAGATCAAGGCATTAATTAATCGTAACTATCAACGTGCGGAAACATTAATCAAAGACAATGTTGATATTCTTCATGCGATGAAAGATTGTTTGATGAAGTATGAAACTATTGATGCTTTACAAATCGATGACTTGATGGCGAGAACTACAGTTCGTCCACCAGCAGATTGGGATGATAAAGATAACTCTAAATCAAACAAAAAGAACGGCAATGGTGATAGCGAAGCAGAAGTAGAAGCAACGAGTAAAGATGCTGAGCCAGCTAAGGATACTGAGCAAGCTAGCCCAGTAGAGCCTGACACTAGCAAACCAAGCGAAGATACTCCTTCAAGCTAATACGTTTTTAATAAATAAAAAAGCCTCGATATTCCTTGTGAATATCGAGGCTTTTTCTTATCTTATTTATATTTTAAACAAAGTATAAATAAGATAAGAAAAGATTAACTAGATGATTACAAATGATGCAACAAATATTTAAAGCTGAAAGTTTCGCCAAACCGCAAGTGATGGGCATTTTAAATGTTACCCCTGACTCATTCTCCGATGGCGGGAAATTTGCAACCTTTGATAAAGCACTTGCCCAAGTTGAACAAATGATTAACGACGGTGTTGATATTATCGATATTGGCGGAGAATCTACGCGTCCAGGTGCCGTTGAGGTAAGCGAAGCGGATGAGTTGACACGCGTTATCCCCCTGCTTAAAGCCATTAAAGCAAAGTTTACTATCAAGGTATCAATTGATACCAGCAAAGCCGAGGTGATGACACAAGCTATCGCTCATGGCGCTGATATTATTAATGATGTTCGTGCGTTACAAAATGAGGGTTGTTTAGCGGTACTAGCGCAGAGTAATGTACCTGTATGTTTAATGCATATGCAGGGCTTACCGCGTTCAATGCAAGAAAATCCGCACTACGATGAAGTCATTGGTGATATTAAGCAGTTTTTCATCGAGCGTATTAAGGTTTGTGTGCAGGCAGGTATTAAACGAGAGCGATTAATTTTAGATCCCGGTTTTGGCTTTGGTAAAACCCTAGAGCAAAACTATCAGTTATTGGCTCAGTTACATCAGTTTGGTGACTTAGGTTTACCTTTACTTTCAGGTACATCGAGGAAATCAATGATAGGTGATTTATTAGCGCGTAATGTAGATGAACGCCTTGCAGGTAGTTTAACTACCGCTATAATAGCCGCACAGCAAAATGCGAGTATTATTCGGGTACATGATGTTAAAGAAACAGTCGATGCCCTAAAAGTATTAGCCATGACAGTTAAATATCAGTAATTTCTACTGTCAGTATAAACATAATTAACGTTAGCGAAACTAACAAATCTAGCAGGAAAACGATGCTGCTATACAGAAAATAGATAAGGAAAAACTATGTCTGATCGTAAATATTTTGGCACCGATGGTATACGTGGTTTAGTTGGCAAAGGCCCAATAACGCCTGAATTTGTGATGAAATTAGGTTACGCCGCCGGTAAGGTGTTAGCGGCACAGGGAACGAAAAAGGTTTTAATCGGTAAAGATACCCGTATTTCGGGTTATATGCTTGAATCTGCCCTTGAAGCTGGATTTTCTGCTGCGGGAGTAGATATAGGTCTACTTGGCCCTATGCCAACCCCAGCTATCGCATATTTAACCAAAACATTTAGAGCCGAAGCTGGCATTGTTATTAGTGCCTCGCATAACCCTTTTTATGATAATGGCATCAAATTTTTCTCACAGTCAGGTGAAAAGTTGCCTGATGATGTTGAATTAGCCATTGAAGCAGAGCTTGCTAAACCAATGGGTTGTGTTGAATCAGCTCAATTAGGTAAAGCCACGCGTATCAATGATGCAGCAGGGCGTTACATTGAATTTTGTAAAAGTAATTTCCCAACGAGAATGTCATTGCAAGGATTAACCCTAGTGGTTGATTGTGCTCATGGCGCAACCTATCACATAGCCCCCAATGTATTTCGTGAATTAGGCGCTACTGTTATCGAAATAGGCACAGCGCCTAATGGCACTAATATTAATGATGGTTGTGGCGCAACGTCAATGGATGCAATAAGCAAAGCCGTCGTTGAGCATAAAGCTGACCTAGGTATTGCCCTTGATGGTGATGGTGACCGTATTATGATGGTTGATCATACCGGTTATGTTCTTGATGGTGATGAAATTATTTATATCATCGCCTGTAATGATATAAAGTCGGGTCGTAAAGACGGCGGTGTTGTTGGTACATTAATGAGCAACATGGGCTTAGAGTTAGCTTTAAAAGAATTAGATATTGAATTTGCCCGCAGCAATGTTGGTGATCGCTATGTAATGGCGTTACTAAGAGAGAAGGGCTGGCAGCTAGGCGCAGAAAACTCTGGCCATGTTATCAATCTTAATCACACCTCTACCGGTGATGGTATTATTGCTGCGCTTAACGTACTTACAGCGGTAACTAAGCAAGAAAAATCGCTGCATGAATTACGCCAAGGCATTACCATGTTGCCACAACTACTGGTTAATGTGCGCTTTGCTGGTGAGAACAATCCATTAGAAGATGCCAAAGTACTAGCTGCTGTTGATGAAGTTAATGAAACACTTACTGGTCGAGGTCGTGTATTGTTACGTAAATCAGGTACTGAGCCATTAATTCGCGTTATGGTTGAAGGCCCAGATATGGATGAAGTAACGATATTAGCCAATAAAATTGCTGATTTTGTAAAACTGGTTAAATAGTACTGCTGTTTAATCTTACTCTCTCAGTCCGAGCTTAAGCCTCCTAAATTTAGGCTTAAAGTGATCTTGAGAGAGTAAATGCATACGTAAACTATATTGTGAAAAATACTGTGTTATACCAATCAGCTGTAAGAAATGAGTGATTTGTTTGTGCAGATTGGTAAGTAAGTATAAAAAACCTGCAACCAGTAAAAGTTATTGTGTGAAATACTTGTATCTTTTGCGCAGGTTAGTTACTATCTCGCGGCTTCATTTTAGCAATCACTGCATTTGAAATTTAACTGAAGTGATAAGATAATAACCCAGGCTAAGAGGTATAAATGACTAGACAAGCAATTGTAGCCGCAAATTGGAAAATGAACGGTGACTCAGCCCTAGTTGATACTATGGTTTCAGGGTTAGCAGATGTTAAACTATCTTCACACGTTGATGTAGTGATCTGTCCTAGCTTCCCATATTTATCTGAGCTTGCTCAGAAAATAAAAGCAGCTAACTTAAATGAAGCGATTCATGTTGGTTCACAAAATGTAAGCGAACATGAAAGTGGTGCCTTCACAGGTGAAATATCCACAGCTATGTTGCAAAATTTAGCGATTAACTATGTAATAGTTGGTCACTCTGAACGTAGAAGTATTTTTAAAGAAACTTCTACGCAAGTTGCTAAAAAAGTTCATGCGGCATTGAATGCCGGCTTAACACCCATCTTATGTATTGGTGAAAGCGAAGCAGAGCGAGCAACCGGAGAAACAGAAACTGTGTTATCAGCACAGATTCAGCCAGTTATCGATGAAATTGGCATAGAGAAATTTAATGATGTTGTTATCGCGTATGAGCCAGTTTGGGCGATAGGTACAGGGAAAACAGCATCAAGTGCGATGGCACAAGAAACACATCAGTTTATTCGTCAATTTTTAGCTCAACAGAGCGAGCAAGTGGCGGCTAAAGTACCTTTACTCTACGGTGGCAGCGTTAACGCAGCTAACTGTGAAGAATTATTTGCACAAGCTGATATAGACGGTGGTCTTATTGGTGGAGCTAGTTTAAAAGCCGAACAATTTAAAATTATTTGTTCCGCAGCGAAAGGAAGATAGAAATGTTGTATCAAGTATTAATTATCGTTTACGTACTTATTGCTTTAGCCCTAATTGGATTAGTATTAATTCAACAAGGTAAAGGCGCAGACATGGGCGCATCTTTTGGTGCCGGCTCTTCTGCCACTGTATTTGGTTCAGGTGGTTCTGGTAACTTCCTAACTTCTGCAACAACGTATTTAGCCGTAGCATTCTTTGCTATCAGCTTAATCTTAGGTAACTTAACTGCTAACAAAACCAAAGCGGTTGATGAGTGGAATAACCTAAGCGTTCCGGTTGAACAAGCTGTTGATGCAATTCCTGGTGAAAGCCTTGAAGCAACTACATTACCAGCTGCACAAAACAGCGATGTACCTGTATCATCTGACGGCGCTGCTAAGAAAGAAGAAGATAGCAACGTTCCAGATTAAATTGATATGATTAAATTAACTAAGCCTCAACTTAGTTAAAGCTAAAAAGTTTAAAAATCTAGTACTGCGCGGATGTGGCGGAATTGGTAGACGCGCCAGCTTGAGGGGCTGGTGACTTAGGTCGTGGGGGTTCAAGTCCCCCCATCCGCACCACTAGATTTAAATAGAATATTAAAAGGCCGATACATTTGTATCGGCCTTTTTGCGTTTGTGCCAGAAACCACTGTGAATACCAGCTGAAAACGCACTAAACATAGTTCGGTAAAAATAACTCGGTAAACGTAAAATAACCGCAGAAATGTTCCTAGGGGCAGAAGGGGTAGGACGAACCTACTCGAGAGCTAATATAGGGGATTGAAGTGTTAATTGCCACGGATATGCCTGCCTATGGTCACTACATCTAAAAACTACCTGTGGTGATCAACTTTTACTTAAAGTCCATTAGAATACATGTATCATATTGGTCGAAGTGGCTGTGATGGTGCAGTAGACTTAGCAATATCACTTATGGAGATTATCATCATTTCAAAGTGATAGAAAAGAAGAACAAGATCAGGCTTGAACGTAAGCAGGTATCAGGCTTTGAAGTTGATGAAGAAATCATAGCCGAGCCGTTAAACGTAATTTATCCATGGCAGCACCTGATGGCTCTGGAAAAAAAAGTCAGTGAATGCCTATATCGGGGCAGAGTATTCTAAACCAGAGTAAGTAGTCGCTAATCATGTAGGTTTTACTTTGCTTAATTGATAGTAAGTTGATGATGTGTAGTGAACCTACGCTATACATCCTTGGTGTTTAGCGGATTTAACAGAGGTCGGAATAGACGCTATGTTATGTACATAGCGCTGATTATGAATATAGTTACCGTTAGACTTTGAACTTCGATGTTGTTTTTTGTAATTGCACGGAGTTATTATCAAGCATTAGAGCAACTTGACCAATCTCTTCAATCGAGATCTGTGTTGCACCAAAGCTACCGTGCATTTGTTCTATATTATCAACAACAATTTTAGCAACACTTGATTGCTCTTCCGTCGCGGTGGCAATTTGACTGTTCATTGAACTAATATGGCCAATCTGAGCTTTAATTTTAGTTAATGATTTATCAACTTCTAGCGATATTTTTTCATTACTGTGTGCCTGCTTGCTTGCTAACTCCATAGTCGTCACCGATTTATCTGCGGCAGATATTAATTTATCTAATAACTCTCTTATTTCGGTGGTTGACAAGGCCGTACGAGAGGCGAGGCTGCGTACTTCATCAGCAACCACCGCAAAACCTCGGCCTTGCTCACCAGCTCTTGCTGCTTCTATTGCCGCGTTTAAAGCAAGTAAGTTGGTTTGATCAGCAATGCCATTGATTACATCAAGAATTTGGTTCATGTTTTGCGAATCTTTTGCTAACTGATCAATAACATGCGATGCATTATTGATCTCTTGTGCTAGCGCCGTAGAAACCGACAAAGATTTCTGCACATTTTCCATGCCTAAATTAACCTCAGACTCACCTTCATCTGCCGCTGATGCGGCTTCGGCCGCAGACTTAGCAATATCAGTAACACTAAATTGCATTTCAATCATCGACTGTTTCGTTATTTCGGCAACATCGGCTTGCTCTTGCACATTTTCATTTACATCCCTAACTTTATTCGTTAATTGCTCAGCACACCGAGTCAGTGGCGGTACAGTATCAATTACCTCTTTGACAATACCTCTTAGAAATTGAGTAAAAGCATTAAAGTTTTTTGCGACGCTGCCAAGTTCATCTTGACTAGCGACATTAATTTGATTGGTTAAGTCGCCGCCACCTAAGGCTAGTTTTTGTAAAGATGAATCAATAATAACAACAGATTGACTTACAGAACGAGCAATAATCACACTAAGAAAAGACATCACTAAGAGAAGTGAAATACCTAATAGTATGCTTAAATCTCTAGACTCATTGGCATTGGTAATCGTTTTTTTAATTAACGATTTAAATAAGTTAGCTGCACTTTCTTTATCTTGCTTTAACAACGTTTCAACCTGTTCAAACAGATTCGTTTTTTCTTCAATTTTAGGCTTAGCAGATTGAAAATCTATTTCGTCATTAATAAAAGCCAAAGATATATTTTTACTTATGTTGTTGTATGCTTTACTTTCTTTTATCAAGTTATTAATCCCAGTAAAGCTACTGTCCAGTGACTCTATACGCTTAAAATTAGTAATTAAACTGCCAAACATTTCTTCAGCTTGTTCAATCAAATCTTCATCACCAAAAGAAACGCTTTGAGTATAAACTTCATCAATACGTTGCCAACGAGTCACATTTTCACTGGTTAAGTTAACCAAATGTATGGTGGTATTTTCTATAGTATTTAATAAGCGCTGATTGGTAGATATGGCATTTATATTAATAATTAAATTAACGACAAAGCTTAATATGGCAATAGCTAATATTGCCAAAATTTTATAAAAAATAGGTAACTTTTTAAAAATGCTCATACTGACCTCTAAGACTAAATAGACTACTACTCACTACTATAATTTGTTAATTAAAGGCCACTAAGGTCAAAATAACCTTAGTGGCTGACCTTTATAAAGTTGCTCGTTAGTAATTGAGGACAACTCTA
>JALJPA010000270.1 GCA_022969215.1 Colwellia sp.
ATCACTAATAACCGTACTGGTTAACGGCGTAGATAAGCCCTGCCGTCCTATGCCGACAGGAAAAACATGGACTTTATTCCCTTCAGGTGAGAAGTAATACAAACGTAACTCAGGCAAATTTATCACTATGCCTTGACGCGTAATAAAAGGTAATAACATTTCGTTGGGAATGACAACTTCAGTGCCAATTTGGAGTAAGAAGGGGTCATGTTGTGGGTTCGCCGCAAGTAAAGCTAAAAAGCCAACATCATATTGCTCTGCCAGCTGCTGAAAATAATCACCTTTGACAACTATATGAACTTTAGGTTGACCAATCAGGCGCTTGTTAACACTGCCCATATCATAAACGGTGGCCAGTAATGGCTGAGTAAATAACAGTAACAGTGAGGTTAAGGTATTTAGGAAAATAGAGCGTGATTTTTTATTTTTTATCATAGTGGCTATGACCAGTAGGGTTTCATCGTTAAGGCTTTAGCCCTAGATTGATCTAATGCGGTAATCAAATTGTCACTTTTATTAGTTAACCATTGCGCTAATTTCGGCTCTGATGTGGGCAAGTGCACTAATTGTTGTTGTAACAAACTCAAAGACTGCAATTCACTAATACCTTGCTTAATATCAAGCCAAGGCATACTAAATTTGTTAACCAATTCGCTCTCTGAATCAGAAAATAATCCAGCAAACCAACTTGTAGTTAATAATGCGCGAATCAATAAGCTGTGTGCCGTTAAATATAACTCGCTAGATGAAGCGCTTTGTGGTTTTTTCAACTTAGCTAACTCACAACTTAATACCTTAGAACTTTGTGTTAAGTGCTTAGCTGAAAATTCAATTAATGATGATGAATTATCAGCTTTATGTGTATCTGCACTATTTCTTTTAAGCAATAACGACAGTAAGTTTAATTGCAAGTTGTTAAAGCGCTCACTATGTAATATCGCCAACACTTGTGACTCATTAGGGTAACGCTGTTGAGTCAACTGTAGCTTAGTTATCAACTCTTGGTTTACTGACGCGGCCTTTTGATTGGAGCTTCGCTTACTCGTTAGTGCTTGAATATAGCGGGCATTATCCACCCAATGAATAGTGCGAATAAAATAACTAAGTTCGCTGCGTAAAGCTTGCTCCTCAGTTGGTGATTTTTTTGCCGGAAGTAACTCATTAAAAAGCCAAAAACCTTGTCTTAGTAGCGCAAGTAATTCACTTATTTTAGCTAATTTAAACAATGATGGCGCATCAACATAACCATCAACACTCAGCTGTAACTGAGTTATAGAATACTCTATGCCTTTACTAAAGGCGCTGTCCAAGCTGCTATTTTTGGGTAAATCTATCATTGATAGAGCTATAGGCTCAACAAGTTCGTCATCATTAACCGCTATATTTTCAAGATTAGCGCAAGCGTTAATGCTCTCATGATATAAGGCATAACCGCGAGCTGCTTTTGTTAGCTGCCCAGGCCTTAAAGCTAACTGACTGAATAAAAGCTTAGTTAAGACAAATAACGCCTGAGTATCACCACTCACTAACTCTAACTCAATTTCATAAATACGTGGTTTATTACGATGACCCTGACAAGCAACCTCACCGCTATCAAAGGCAATTTCCACTTGCGCATTACTTAAAGTAACCAACCAAGTATGGCGGGTAAAGTTAGTAGAGAATAGCTCAACAATATCTAGTTGTAGTTGTTTAATATCAGTAGCTGGCCGCCAAATTTTTTCGGGGAATAAGGCAAGGATAGGTTTAGCATCATCGATATCGACATTGTATTCTGGTCTTTGATGTAAACCCGCAATGACGGTACCAGAAGTTTTGATGGTTTGCTCAAAGCGTACCTCATCATGTAGAGATTTAGTGCCCCGAGTACGTAATGCTATTCTTTGTTGGCGCAGTACCAAGCCTTCGGTATCAAAATAGTGATTACTTAACTGTTTAACTTGATGAACAAAAGATAACTCTTGCTCGGTAAGTAACTGGCATATTTGTGCTTTAACTTGTTGTTCTGTCGCCATATCACGACATTCTAGCAGGGAGTATTTCAATTCAATTTCGGTAACCATTATCATCCAATTAGTATTTTAGCTATCACCTAATAATCATACCTTTAGTACATGAATATGCCAATAGAGAGTTATCCCTTAATTACCGTAAACTCATATAGGATATAGGCTAGTCTACGACAACCTTACTAGCTAACTAATTCTACTTGCTGATAACTTACCAATAAAAAGCTAAACCTGCTTAAGGTTTGAGCTGATATTTGGGCATAATGAAATCATTCTTAGCTTGCCATCAAAGCTGCAAACACATAATATCTTGTCTTCCTTGATTTAATTACTATATTGGTTTTTTATGAATAACGTTATTAACGTCATAGCATTTCTTGCTATCACTTTATCTAGCTTGCTTTCTTCATCTGCCCAGGCTGCAGAAAACAATTACAAGCAGGGTTATATCTCTGATGAATTGTTCATATATATGCATGCAGGCCCAGGTACCAATTATAGAATTTTAGGCACAGTTATCGCAGGATCGGAAGTTAAAATTACCGGCACCGAAGACAATGGTTATAGTGAAATTATCGATGATAAAAATCGTGCCACTTGGGTGGAAAGTAAATATGTAACCCCGAAAGCTGGACTTCGCTTTGTTGTCGCTGAACTTAATAGAAAAATTGCCACTAGCAGTGACTTTAGCAGCCAACTAGATGGTGAAGTGAATGGCCTGAATAGCCAAGTAACGCTACTAACTAATGATAAGAAAAAATTAATGGCAGAACTTAAGCAGCTAACCACTACATTGGCAGAAACCCGAACAAAAATTAAAGATCAAGATACCAATATCAAAAAGCAATGGTTCTTCAATGGTGCTTTGGTATTAGTTATAGGTTTGATTTTAGGTTTAATTTTACCAAGGTTCTTCACTCGCCGTCGCGGCGCTATGGAAAGCTGGTCATAATATCGAAACTGATGCTTTAAATTAATGCTAAAAAAGACCTTAGTGATTACCTCACTAAGGTCTTTTCTTTTGTCCACTAGCAGATTACTTTGCTAAGCTTAAATATTGTTGAGCAATTTTACTTGCGGTTACCTTACCAAGAATATCTGCTTCGGCTAAATCAAGCTCACTCATTAGCACACGCTCAATTGCCAGTGCCTTCGGATCTCGTCTAGGCACTAAATAGTCACTTAACGGTCCTGTTAATATTCCATAAATAAAATTTAGATATCACGAAAAACATCACCTATAAAACGTTACACCCCCCCTGAATCCTAGATGCTGATTTGTTAAACTATTAATTTTCTGAAGGTAATAAATTTTCGATGTCATCTAAAATTACTTTAAGTGCTTCTAATGGAGCTTCCTTTATTATATTTTCATACAATTTTTTGTATATTTTATTTTTATCATCTGCTAATAGTAACGAATGTTGAAGCAGACTTTGAAAAGTTGGCTCTGCGGAAATGACAAGACCCCTAGCAGAGCATAGCTTTAAACGTGCGGGTTGGTCCGGAGATACCGCCGTTGAGATACAGGGTTTATGCAGAGCAATACATTGCAATAAAGTATCCCCAGAGCAAATTACACGACCTTTTGCTGCACTTAACAAAGCTATAAACTCCATATTATCAAGTGCCTTTAGGCAAATAACATCTGAATCTATAGGCAACTCTTTAGGGTAGTTACAACCAAAGACCACCACACACTTAATTTTCGTTTGCTGATAGAAGGCTTTTGCTACTTGATAGTAAATATCTGTAGCTAATTCACCAGAAACATAATGACCGCCAGAGCCGGCATTAAAAATAAAGAATTCACTATCAGCTAAGTCAAATGTAGCTAAAACCTCCTGCTGTTTATCTTTATTACAGCTTTGAAAGACGGGACCAATATTTTCTGGATAAGGCCTTTTAAAAAAGGATAATTTTATTCTTTGCCACCAACTCAGGGCTTTCATACAATAATTAGGCTGAACAACCCAATGAATATCAGTATAAAGAAGCCTATTGATTTTCAATCCCCTACGTCGCTTTTTATTATAAAATGAAATAAATGCTACTTTGGAACCTCCACTTTTGGCATGTTTAAACTGATTTGCTCTTCCCGAAGCATCGAATAGAACCAAATCAGGGCTCAACTTACTTATGACTCGGTTAACTGTGGCGGAATCTTTAGTCGGTGTATCCTTAGCTAAGTGCACTGTATAAGGGCAATCCTTTATATAACTAGCTTTTTCATTAAGAATAAAATGGATCTTACTGTTCGGGCAACGCGCTAATAATGCTTTAGCAATAATCATTGAACGCATATACTCGCCGATGCCCGAAGTCGAAGATACAGGGATAAATAATATGCAATAAGATTTCATTTGGAAAAAATGCCTATGTATGAAAATTATAATAGCCTTTGCATTTTACCTTAAAATATTGTTTACCTCTAACCATATCCAGCTGTTTTTTATTGTAACCAGACTAAATCAATGGATGAGTTAACTGGCTAACACTGCTACAATTTGCGCAATTTTTATTGTCGCAGTCTTTTGATGTATTTAGCCGGCTAATTTTTACAGTTTCTTATTAGTTTTTTATTGTCAGTGTTCTGCACTCTTTAGGATGTTTTAATGTTGTTAAAGCCTAGTTTGGCCATTTTATCTTTACTTCTTCTAAATTCAAGCTTTGCCGCACCTTGGGTAGAGCCAGATGATCTTGCTTTAAGAAGTGATATTCAATTACTTGCTGATATCGGCATTATTACTGCGCCCGTAACGACTTATCCACTAATGTGGAATGCGATTAAAGATGACATTTTATCAGTTAATACCTCCTTACTTAATGATGAACAACTTCAAGCCCTTAACCATGTCCGCTATAACTATAAATATGCGTCAAGTAATCAAAATACTACCAAAAAGAGTGTTTACTTAGCCAGTAATAAAAATCGCTTTACCAGTTACGGTAACGACCATTTTGACCAAGGGAATATTGAGCTTTCCGATGAGTTTTTTGTTGGTAACCTAGCCGGTAAATTACAAGTAAACTATCGCCTTGGCTTAGATGACACCCCTGAATTAAACCAAGGTAGTGATTTCAATCTCGACGGCAGTTACCTGGCCTATAAATTAGGTAATTGGGTATTAACTGCCGGTGCAATTGAGCGCTGGTGGGGCCCCGGCATCGATACAAACTTGATCATGACCACCAATTCAAGGCCATTACCCGCATTGAGTATTACTCGTGATAATTCTGACGCTTTTGAAACACCTTGGTTAAGTTGGATTGGTCCCTGGACACTTACCGCACAAATGGCACAATTAGAAGAAAGTCGCGAAGTACCTGAGACCATGATGTGGAGTACTCGCGGAACATTCAGACCACTGCGAGGTTTAGAGCTTGGTGCTTCATGGTCTCCTCAGTGGGGTGGTGAAGGTCAACCTAGCTCAATGAGCGACTTTTTTAAAGCAATCACTGGCGGTCAAGAGTGTGCTA
>JALJPA010000271.1 GCA_022969215.1 Colwellia sp.
ATACATTTATCTAACGCTATGAAAGCTAAACCTTTAGCCTTTCGTGATGACAAAAATCATATTGAATCCCAAGTACTGCAAAATACCAGTTTGTTTACTCAGCTTAAACACAAGCAAATCACTGAAGCGGCAAGCCAAATTCAGCTAGGCTCGAGTAGTAATGCGGATAAACCTCTTAGCAAGCCGCTGACCTTCAATGCTAAGGCATGGTTAGATAGCATTCAGCAGTCTTTAGTTAAAGCACCTCTACTTAACTAGTATTTTACTAATTCATCTCTATTGTCATTTTCTTGCTTATTTCTTAGTACAGCAATGTTTAAATTTTTTGCCTTTCTTTTTTGACCAAACCGTTGGATAGCGATTACACGGGCATATTTCATTACGTTTAATATTGGCAATCTCATTATGCACAGTGATTTCACCATCAATATAGCGCCACTTGTTTTCTTCCAAGGCAAAGTTAGACTTTTCTCGTAATTCGCATAAGGTATTATCAACCACATAATAGGCTGAAAACTCTACTGTGTTTGCACCACTTTCATGTATTACCAATGCTAACCAAAGGCATTCATCGGCCCAAGTTTGAATTTCAGAGACCGACTGTTTTGACCGTTGAGTTGCGCCATAGCTGTCAAAAATATATTGACCGTCTTTTATTGCGTAGGCACTAAAGCGAGAGCGCATCAATTGCTCTGGAGTGTTGGCTTGTTGTTTCTGGGTGATAAAAAGTTGGCAACAAGTATTAAATAATAATGTTGAACCGCAAGGGCAAAGCATAACAAAGTGTCCATTGATGATATACCAATCGGGTTAATTTATTGGTCAACTTAGAGCTTCACTAGCGAGCTTAGAACAAGCAAGATGAGTCACACATAGTTTATTACTATATTTCATTCATTTTGTGATGTTATCAGTTTGCTAATGAGCTCCCGAAGGGCAAGTTTTAAAGGCTTACATGCGGCGTTATTGATTTTGACAAGGGAGTAACCATTCTCATCCATCAATGCCTTGCCTCTAAGCCTTTAAATTCTCGCTAAGTGTTCAATAAGTTAGCCCAATTGGTATTAGATGTAAATGGCTTTATTTTACCGTGTTTTTACCGCAGATAAAGCGGTATTGGTCGTTTTATTTTACCCTTTTTATAGCTTTTCGATTAGGATAGCGGGTTATAGCAAACTTAATTTAACTTCACCTTACTTCACTTAATTTAATTTATTTTAATATAAGAGCAGAGCAGTCAAGGTGAGCGTTAACTTGGCACTCTCCATTCATTCTTTAACAAAAGAACTTAACAAAAGAATTTATTTTATGAAAATACAACTCATTGCCGCAGCACTTAGTTTGTCATTAGCCGCTTGTAGCAATACACAGTTTAATGAGCAACTTAACACCAGTGCGCCAGAGAAAGTTCAAGGCGCTGTTGCCACCAATGCCCAAGCAACAGACATCATTACTCTAGAACAAGTTATGGCAGACCCAGACTGGTTTGGTCGTGCGCCAGAGTCATGGTATTGGGGCGATGACAGTAACACTGTTTATTATCAGCAAAAGCAATTAGGTAATCCATTACGAGACTTGTATTCACTGGACCTGGCTAATAGTAATGAAACTGCCCAGGTAGCTTTGGCAAATAAACATAAAGTTGCCGATAAAAGTGCCTTGTTCAATCAAGCGCGCACACATAAAGTTTATACTTTCAACGGTGATGTTTTTGTAAAAACACTCGCTACTAGCACAGTAAAACAGCTTACGTTCACCTCAAACACGGAACGAAAAGCACTCTTTTTGACTAATGGCGATATTGCTTACCAAGTGGGTAACGTTTTTTATGCCCATAATTTACAAACAGGTCAAATTAAAGAATTGGCCAATCTGCAGATGTCAGCTAAACCTGCTGGCGTAACAGAGCCAAAAAGCTATTTAGCTAAAGAGCAGCATAAGTTAATTGACTATATTGCTTTAGGGCACCGCAACAGTAAATTAGAACAATCGAAACAACAGCGCTTAGCTGCTGAAAATGCTTCGGTTAATGACAGTAAATTTTATTTTGGTAAAGATAATCGAGTAGCTCATGCTAGCCTTTCACCAGCGGGTGATAAGTTATTAGTAAGCATTACCTCGGCAAAGTCGAGCCGTGATAAAACCGATATAATGCCAAATTACATCACTAAAGATGGTGTTATTGCCTCTGAAAAAGTACGTGCTCGCGTAGCTAACAACAGACAATATCAAGAGCAACTTTTTATAGTTGATATAGTCACTGGTACTCAACAAGCTTTAAGCTATAGCAGCTTACCGGGTTTTGATGAAGATGTTTTAGCAAGTGTTAAAGCGGAAAATTATGCTCGTGAAGGTAAAAAATACAAGTCAGAGAAAAAAGCCCGTAACATTCATGTGCTGCAAATGTACAACCCAATTAAGTGGAGCAATGACGGTCAACATCTAGCTGTTATGTTAGAAGCGTGGGACAATAAAACACGTTGGTTAACTACGGTTAACTTTGATGATAACGAGCTGATGACACAACATAAACTACGTGATGATGCTTGGATTAACTGGAGCTTTAATGAGTTTGGTTGGGTAAATGTTGAGGGTAAAGCCAGTCTTTATTACTTATCAGAAGAGTCGGGTTATTCTCATTTATACCTTAAAGGTTTAAACACTAAGGCAGTTAAATTAACCGCGGGTAAGTTTGAAGTAAGTAATGTTACGCCAACTAAAGATAATCAAGGTTTTATCTTTAAAGCTAATAAAAAACACCCTGGTATTTATGAAATATACCAAGTAGATTTAGCTAAAAAGATAACGGCATTGACTGATTTAGGTGGTAAAAATGCTTATGCAATCAGCCCTGATGAATCAAAACTGTTAATTGAGCATTCAACCGTTACTATGCCGCCAGAGCTCTATGTGAAAAACATGAAGGGTACTGATGCGGCGACAAGAATTACTCATACTGTGTCAAAAGCGTTTTTAGCTATGCCTTGGGCTGCACCTACGGTTGTTGCTATTCCTTCAAGTCAGCAAAAAGAGCCTATTTACTCAAAAGTATATTTACCTAAAAACTTCGATAAAACAGCGACTAAAAATCGTGCCGTTATGTTCACTCATGGCGCAGGATACTTACAAAATTCTCACTTAGGTTGGTCAGGCTATTTCCGTGAATACATGTTCCACTCCATGTTAGTACAACAAGGTTATGTGGTCATTGATATGGATTACCGAGCTTCAGCAGGTTACGGCAGAGATTGGCGTACCGCGATATACCGTCACATGGGCAAAGTGGAAGTAGAAGATATGCGCGATGGTGTTAATTGGCTTATTGAAAATGCCAATGTTGATGCCGATCGAGTTGGCACTTATGGTGGCTCTTATGGTGGTTTCTTAACGCTAATGTCGCTATTTACCGACCCTGATTTGTTTGCTTCAGGGGCTGCTATTCGCTTAGTGTCTGATTGGGCTTATTATAACCATGGTTATACTTCGAATATTTTAAATACGCCAGAAGATGATGCTATCGCCTATGAGCGTAGTTCGCCGATATACTTTGCTGAAGGACTTAATAAACCATTATTAATCAATGCACCTATGGTTGATGATAATGTCTTTTTTGAAGATACCGTACGTTTAGTCCAGCGCTTGATTGAGCTGGAGAAAGAAGATTTTGAAACGGCTATTTACCCAGTTGAGCCACATGGTTTTGTTCAGCCTAGCTCTTGGTTAGATGAATACCGCCGTATTTATAAGTTATTTGAAAACACTTTATAGACTTTTATTGGTGTTGTTGCTCATAAGTCCTCAATGTCTAAATACATTTGAGGACCAGACAAACAAAAAAGCCCTGACATACTCTTTATATAGAGTATGTCAGGGCTTTTTTTTGCATCAATGTTTATGGGCAAGTATTTGAATTAATGCTTTTGAGTAACTGTAGCAGCTAGCTAATTAAATAGACCAAGATACAGTCGAACTAATGTTTTGTTGCCATTCTCCTAAAGACTCATTTTTATCGGCAACGACAATAATATTACTGTGATTAAACTCCATCGAGCTGCCAAACAGTTTTTTGTCATTAAAGTCAGGGCTAAAGCTTAATTGGTCATTTTTAGGCACAATAAAGACAGTAACTGGACTGGTTTTACCTTGGTAAACCAAATGCAAACTTTTCATGCCATCAAATCGACAGTAATCAGCAAATATCAACTTACCCAATGTTCGGCTGAAGTTACCATCAAAGGTGGCCATTTTTTTGTTTAGGGATGCTAAGGTCACTTGGTTGGTGCCATTGTTAGCAAAGCTACCTTGCTCATGATAAACATGGGCGAGGGCATAGTCGCCTAAATTGGTATAAGCACTAGAAAACTGCATAAAGTTAAGCATTAAGCCACCAACAATGGCGACAGATGCTGCTAGCGCTAGATGCACACGGGTTTTACGTTTATGTACCTGATGGCTTGCTAGGGTTTGACGTAAGATCAGTTTCTCGGATAAACCCTCTGGCACAGGTACTTGTAACGCCCGTATGATTTTTTCATCTAATTGACAAATATCTTGAACAAATTGTCTTTTACTGGCATCGTTTTGCTGCGCTGCAATAGTGTCAGCATCTTGATTATTGGGATCGGCATATATAGCGCGTCTAAATTGCAAATCATCCATTGTATATACCTCGCTTGACTGGCTCAGCTTCTAAAGCTTCTTTTAATTGGTTTCTGGCTCTAAATAAACGTGTCATCACAGTGTTCTTATTTAGATCTAACATGGTGGCAATATCTTCACCGCTAAAACCACCTAATACTTGTAAAATTAACGGCTCCGAATATTCCGGTGGCAGTTGGGCTATTTTTTCTCTTAACCAGTGATTTTCAAGCTCTTGCTCTGTCGTCACTGATTTAGTATCGGTTATGTTTGCCTCTTCATACTCACTCATCTCAAAACGCTTTCGCTCGAAACGTCGGGCATTTTCTCGGCGTAATATAGTGATTAACCATGACTTGGCAGCTTTTTCATCTTTTAACGAGTCAAGGGCTCGCCAAGCACGTAAAAAGGTTTCTTGCACCAAATCTTCAGCCACTTGTTTTTCGTGGCAGAGCCAATAGGCATAGCGATATAAATCACCGTGTAGCGCCTTTACCAGCGCCTCATATCTAACTTGTTTTGTCATCATATGGTTATAGACCCTAGCAGGGGGAAGTTTATTTCAAGGGTGAGTAATTATTTAACAATTAGCGAATAATGTATGAAAAGAGTTAATCAATAAAGTACTAACTCTTTTCATACATTCTATTTAAAAGTTACCTTTAAAATAGAATGTTAAAGATAGATGTTTAAGAGGATTTTTAAAGGTTATCCTCAAAAATAATTTTCTTAGGTACCTTTTACTATTAGCACTTAAGGGTTAAGCGCTAATGATTGCTTGGTATTGGTTTTGCCACTTTGTTGCTTATGTAC
>JALJPA010000272.1 GCA_022969215.1 Colwellia sp.
CTTGCTATGCACACTGAGATACACTTTATGTTGTCGAACCCTTGCCGCTTGTACTGGGGTGATCTGATAGACCCTAAGTGGCTGTTAAAGCAACGTACCATGGTTAATCATCATAATGTAACGCTTGGCATGAGTGATAAGGTGAGTGCCAATGATGAACAAACCGTTCGCGCTCTCTTTGATGAAGATGACGCATTTAAAGTGGGTAATCCACTACTCGCGTCTATGGGGAAATTGGGTCGCGATAATTTAGCGTTATTGACGGGTTTTGGCTGTCAGGAGTTAGATGTTTTTGTGGAACCGACCGATGATGGTCTACTTGCAAGTATTCAGCGCGATATTTTAGATTTGGCTGATCGCAGTATGGCAGAGTTTGATGTTTCGCTACAGGATGCCAATACACGCGATAGTCGTTATAAACTCCCTATTAATCCTGCAGACTCTTCACTTGAACTGCACAGCTGTCATAGTTCAATGCGAGAAATAGAAGTATTACATAATAATTTGCTCACTATGTTTTCGGAAAACCCAGATCTTAATCCCCGAGATGTGGTTATCATGATGCCTGATGTAAATGGTTACAGTCCTTATATTCAAGCGGTGTTTGGTGCGATGGACCGTTATGATGAACGGTATATTCCGTTTTCTATCTCAGATAGTGGCGCGCAGTATGATAATCCTATTTTACTCAGTTTTTTACAATTACTGGCGCTACCTTTATCGCGCTGTAACGTCTCTGAATTACTGTCGTTACTGGAGGTACCTGCGGTATTGGCGCGTTTTGCTATTACGCCTGATGAGTTTAACCGATTACGTCAATGGATTGATGAATCTGGTATTCGCTGGGGTTTAGATGAAGATGATGCCACTCGTTTTGACTTACCTGGGATGAAACAAAATACTTGGTTATTTGGTTTACACCGTATGTTGCTCGGTTACGCTTATGGTGGTGATGATATTTATCAAGGCATATTGCCTTATCAAGAAGTGCAGGGGATTGAAGCTGAACTACTGGGTAAATTGGCTCACTTTATTGAAGCATTATTAGATAGTCTTACCTCATTACAAGATCCGAAATCGATAGCAGACTGGATCAAGTTAGGTAATACGCTGATAGATAATTTTTATAAAATTGATGTGGATGATGAGCAATCAATAAAAATGATCCGAGATGCTTTTTCACATTTAGATGAGCAATTAAAAAGTGCCAGTTATGACAAACACATCACTCCGTTAGTATTACGTCATTATTTAAATAATGCGTTATCACAAGTTGGTGCCAGTCAAAAATTTCTCGCGGGTCAAGTTAATTTTTGTACCCTAATGCCGATGCGTTCAATTCCGTTTAAAGTTATCTGCTTACTCGGTATGAATGATGGTGTTTATCCACGCTCAATTCCGCCAATGGGTTTTGATTTAATGGCCAATGATCTTAAACAAGGTGATCGTAGCCGTCGTGATGATGATCGCTATTTATTTTTGGAAGCACTGATTTCAGCCCAAAGTAAATTATATATTAGCTATATTGGCAGTAGTATTCGTGATAAGAGTGAGCGTCTACCGTCTGTGTTGATCACGGAGTTATTACAATATTGCCAGCAAAGTTTTTGTATTACCGGTGATGAGGGTCTATCTCCTGATGAGTCTGCGGCACAATTACTGACGCATTTAATCCAGCATCATGCTTTACAGCCATTCGATGCACGCTATTTTAATCCGCAAGCACCGACCTCTTTTGCCAAAGAGTGGTTACCTGCGTTAGCCCCTGTTGTGGAGTTAAGACAATTTCTAACTGAGCCTTTACCTGCGCTAATATCCAATGATGATATGCAAGAGGTAGAGCTAGCTGAACTATTACGTTTTTATCGCCATCCGACTAAGTACTTCTTTAACCGACGTTTAAAAGTTTATTTTAATCAGGCCAGCCTTGATGTGCTTGATGACGAACCATTTGATGTCGATAACCTAGAAAAATATCATCTTAAAGCGCAATTACTGGAAACGGAATTGATGGGCGGCGACATTAGTCTGGTGACTGAACGGTTGGTTGCATCAGGTAGTCTTCCTTTTGGACGTTTTGGCAAAATTTCACTAGATAAAGAAGTCACTACTGTTAGTCAGCTTGCTCAGGTATTAATGCCGTTATTAACCAATAGTAATGATGATATCGAGGTCGACATTCCTTTGGTTTCTGGACGTTTAGTTGGTTGGTTAAAACACATATATAACGGTGGTTTAGTACGACATAAGCCGAGTGGCTTTAATGGTAAAGATTATCTGCAAGTTTGGTTAGAACATTTATGTTTCTGTATTAGCATTAAAAATCCAGCGGCGACAACGCTTGTCCACTTAACAGCGGGTAAACCCGTTGTGCAACGCCTTAGAGTCATTGATCAATCTCGAGCGAGAGAATTACTATTTCAATTATTTGAGGTTTATAACGATGGCTGCTGCCAGCCTTTGGCGTTATTCCCTAAAACTGGCTGGGGTTGGGCAAAAACTAAATGTACTACCGCAGCGCCGGATGATTATAAATTAAGATCGGAAGCTGTATTGAATTTCGAAGGTGGCTATAACCGTATGGGTGAAAATGCCGATGACTATTTACAACGTAGCTTTCCACGCTTAAATGATGAGGTATATAAATTAATGTCTGCATCTTCAGAATCGGTGTTATTTCCAATATTTGAATACCTAGAGGATGTTGAATAATGGCTGACGTAAATATCCTTAATGCGATGACCTTCCCCCTCTATGGTGAGCGTTTGATCGAAGCATCTGCCGGTACAGGTAAAACGTTTACCATTGCCAGTTTATATTTACGCTTATTATTAGGCCATGGCGGCGATAATGCTTATAACAAAGAAGGCCAAATCGAAGCGTTAAATGTCGACCAAATATTGGTAGTCACATTTACAGAAGCGGCAACGGCTGAATTACGTGATCGTATTCGGGCGCGTATTCATCAAGCTCGTATTGCCTTTAGTATTGGTTATAGTGATGATCCGGTGATTAATTTATTACTGGCTGATACGCCTGAGCAGGATCATGGGCGTTGCGCTAAATCCTTGTTGGCCGCAGAAAGACAGATGGATGAAGCGGCTATTTATACCATTCATGGCTTTTGTCAGCGTATGCTGAAGCAAAATGCATTTGAGTCCGGGGCATTATTTGAAAGCGAATTTATTACTGATGAATCGCAGCTAAAATTTAATGCCATTGCTGATTTTTGGCGTAGTCATTTCTATCGTTATAAAGACGGTATGATTGATATGGTGCATAGCTTTTGGTCATCACCACAAGCACTACTGCGCGACATTTCTGGGTACTTATCTAATACCGATATCGAATTTATTGCCAAAACCGGCAGCAATGATATTGAGCAGGATTACGATAAATTAATTTCATCGATTCAACTGGTCAAAGATGCATGGTTTAAAAATGCCAGTGATCTCTGTGAATTAATTCAAGCGGGTAACTTGAATGGCAACAGTTATCGTGTTGCTAGCGTGGCAAAGTGGCTCAATGAAATGCTCAGTTGGTCGCAATCAGAAACCAAGCAAAATGATTTACCCGATAGTATCATTAAATTTGCCCAGCATGCTTTAACCGCTAAAACTAAGAAAGGCAAACAAGCGCCAGAGCACGCAGTGTTCAGCGATATTGAAGTCTTGCTAGAGCAGCCATTATCACTTAAAGATTGCTTTATTGTTAAAGCGGTTGAGTACGTGCGTGCGCGTGTGATGAAAACCAAAAATCAATCACAGTTATTGTCGTTTGATGATTTGTTATCTGGATTATCTGCAGCATTAGTGGGCGAGCAAGCTGCGAGTTTGGCTGATTGTATTCGCAGCCAATATCCGGTTGCCATGATTGATGAATTTCAAGATACCGATCAACAGCAATACGATATCTTTAATACTATCTACGGTAATCAAGATGGTGCTGGTTTATTTATGATCGGCGATCCAAAACAAGCAATTTATAGTTTCCGTGGTGCGGATATTTTTACTTATATGCAAGCACGTAAAAATGTTGATGATCATTACACCTTAGCCAAAAATTGGCGTTCTTCGACAGCGATGGTCAGTGCGGTAAACCGTGTTTTTGAACATGCCAATAAGCCTTTCATTTATGAAGACAGTATTAGTTTTCAGCCTGTTGAATCGCAAGGTAAAAGTAAACCCTTGTTATTGAATGGTGTTGAGCCTGCTGCGCTGCAGCTTTGGTTACACGAAGAAGAAGGTCAGAAAAATATTACCAAGGGTCTGTATCAACAAGTCTACGCCAAAGCGACGGCTAATCAGATCGCGACATTATTAACAGATGCACAGCAAGGTAACGCGATGTTATCGGGTCGGGCAGTTAAAGCGGGGGATATTGCTATTCTTGTGCGGACGGGGGCAGAAGCGAAATTAGTCCGCGACCAGCTTGATGTTTTATCTATCCCTAGTGTTTATATGTCGAACCGTGAAAGTGTATTTGCTACCCGTGAAGCGCGCGAGTTGTATCATATTTTTGCGGCTATTTTGAATCCCGAAGATGAGGGATTATTGCGGGCAGCATTAGCGACGTCTATTTTTGAGAAACCTGCGATTGAGCTAGACCAACTGAGTAATGATGAAAAAGTCTGGGAACAAACTGTTGCCGAATTTAAGCAGTACCAAAATACCCTACAGTGGCAAGGTTTCTTACCGGCACTAAGATTATTGCTTAATCAACAGAATATTGCCGCGATCATGCTCTCTGGGCAAGGTGGTGATCGACGTTTAACGGATGTTTTACATTTGGGTGAATTACTGCAAGAAGCAAGCTTAGAATTGGATGGCGAGTATAGTCTATTCCGCTGGTTTGGTGAAAAAATTGAAAACCCAAATAGTGATGCACAAGAGCAGTTGGTTCGTTTAGAAAGTGAAGCCGATCTCGTACAAGTAGTGACGATCCATAAATCAAAAGGACTGGAATATAACTTAGTATTCCTGCCGTTTATTTGTGCGACAAGACAAGCGTCAACGCCACTTTATCATCAGGATGGTCATACTTATGTACATCTTGATTTAGATGATGAAGAGGCGTTAGAGTCAGCGAAAGAACAAGCTGATCAAGAGCGTCTTGCTGAAGATCTACGGCTGTTATATGTGGCATTAACGCGGGGTGTTTATGCAACTTGGCTAGGCTTAGGTGCGGTTAAAATGGGTAACTCTCATAACAAAATGCACTTAAATGCGATGGGCTATTTATTACAGCAAGGTGAAGAATGCAAAGAACTTACCTAGTTCATGATAAAGAAGAAAACGGAACTTCTTGGATTCATAGATATTGAAAAGTATGACCAAACACAAGCTGATTACTACAAGAAGAATCTAAATCTATATGCCGAAGTCTACTTGACTCTAGATAAAAATAGGACCTTTATCCGAGAG
>JALJPA010000273.1 GCA_022969215.1 Colwellia sp.
CTATATGTGTTTCTGTAAGGAGGAGATTAAGGTATGCCCTCACTCCTCATGAGCGACTTGCTACTTTGTTTGCGAGAATAGAGATTAATAAGCCCAGCATAATAAAGCCTATAATGACTTCACATACTACAAGAAACATTGCAGTTTGGGTTATTGGTGTTATGTCTCCGAAACCAAGAGTCGTAAAGGTAACTACTGAGTAATAGACAAAAGGAAAATATTGTTTATTATCTACTAACTCCTGCACTTGGAGATTAAAAGTAAAACTATCGCTGCCTAGATAAAAAAAGGTAGAAAACAGTAAAATGATAAATCCCGATAAAACTAACCAAAGGCCCATGGAACGCCCACAATCAGATGATAAGAGCCAAGCTTTATAGAGTTTTGAGTTATCTCTTGCAAACTCTTCTACGTAGGCTTCTTCTTTAATTCGTTTCTTAAATCGTTCATTACCGTATGCCGAAGAGCAACGACAACCAATATGTTTGGGTGTAATCTGTCCTTTGAATGCTTCTTTTACTCGCTTCCATAAACCATCGATATCATGCGTAACATTGTAAACGTTGGCGTTTTCAAAAGAAGCCAAACGTAGGTTAGAAAATGAAAGGTCACAACCATCCAATTTTGCGTCGTTAAAAGTAGTTTCAACTAATGTGCAGTTTCTGAAACTTGAATTCCAAAGGCTTGAAGAGTTGAAGTTAACGCCTTTAGCAGTTGTGTTGTTAAAAGAGCAATTATAAAATTTAGAGTCGTAAAAATTTGACATACTTATGTCAGACCCTTCGAAATCAGCGCGTTGTAAAAACAGTTTTGATAAATCGCAGTGGCTAAATATAACACCTTTAAGCATAGCTAATGGCTCGAACATCCCGCCCAAATTGGCTCCTTTAAGGTCTACTTTAGCGAATTTTGCTGTAGACAAACAACAGCCTGCTAAATTAACATTAGACATGTCGCATTCGTAAAATAATGCCCCGTCGAAGATTGCGCCTCGTAAATCTGAACTTCTAAAGTCTAATTTTGTAAAGTGCGACGGGAGAGCATCTTCACATTCAACTCCATCAATGTATAAAGTACCGCCAGTAGCCGTCAATCTGCCTTCTTTTTCTATTATTACTCGCATGCTTTGGGGATCATGGTTGTAATTATCATCCACAATATCGTTACTGAAATTAGCTTGTGTTCCTTCTTTACTCTCGGTCTTTAGCCATTTTTGGTGCTCTTCAAGTATTTGATCTAATTCTTCCTGTCTCATTATTGTTCCTTACAATATTAAAGCAAATAAAGGAGGGTAGTACATCAGCTAAGAATACTATTTTAAATACCAATGGTCATTACAAAAACTAATCAAAATATCTGGAACCGTAGTAAAACCTTTTGTCCGCAAAGTGGTAGAAGTGTGCATTAGCAGTGTTCAATATATCCAAAGATGAAGGGTCTAATTAAGTCGAAATATTATTGGCTGGCAAAGGTAAATGCAATAAGTTGGCACTGATGGTAGAGATTTACCAATATAAAACTACTCCCTTGTCAGCTTCATATTTGTAATAGTGATTTAAAAACATCTGTTATTAACCTTTTAAAACTAGCGGTTGATTTATCTGATGGTGATTACCTGTTCATGTGTTCTGCTCTAGTTTTTCAACACTTGCGAGAGAGCACTGTAGGCTTGATGGTGATCTGTTAGAGCTTCAGCTAGGCCATAGAGGGGAGTAAGGTAAAAGCCGCTTATGATCGTTCCATGAGGCTTGAAGAGTGTAGGGGTTGATGTCATCGTGTTCTAAGTATCTTACAAATCTATCAGGTTCATATTTTTGATCGACTCATCAAGAGTTAATTCTAAGTTAACTAATATATTATCTAAGGTTATTCCCTTATCTACGTCGATTAGTTGGTAATACTGCCATATAGCGGCATGCCTTTTGAACTCTCTATTTGGGATCAATATGAAGGGGTTGACCATGTAACTCTTCTTTTTACCTTTTTTTAAAATACTCTTGTCAACTAGTGCCTTTACATTGTTATTACGCTGCATTAGGGATTTTATCATTTTAGTGTATGGGTCATCCAATATAAGGCTAACCTCATTTAAATTTCTTCTTAAATCAGGGTACTTTGATTCAAGCTTATTAGTAATTTGTATCATATCTCTAAAATATAAAAAAATTTTAAGTTGAGATTCATTAAGACTACCAATGACAGAAAGAGTATCAATCGTTCCTGAAGGAAACATTTTAGTCGTTTGGCCTGAACCAATCATTGTGTATGCAGGTTTAGGGTCTCTCCAGTACTCATTTTTTGGGGGAGTAGCGGTTTTATTCTGATTTTGTTGACTCATATAGCTAAATCTTGCCTTTAAAAAGACTATCTAATATATAGTAAATATGAGTTTTGTGTATATAAAATGACGAGTTTAAAGGTTTTTCACCATGTAGAGAGTGGTATTCTAAAGGGTTAATACTATGTATTAAATAGTAAAAAATCATTAAAACTATTGTTTATATGTATTTATTCTTATTCAACCACATGAAAATCAACAGGAAAGTGTTTTATTGGAGGTTATATTAATAAAGATATTTATATATTAAGGAAGGATAGATGTTTTTAAACTTATTAAATTAAGGAAGGAAAGATAACTATTTTTAATGAACCTATATTTCCCATATAGCCCATACATTTTTATTCCTTACTAATGACTTTGAAGAAGTTGCAAAAACCTGAGAAGAGCTACCATCCAAATCATAACCCTACCCATAACAATAGCTTACCCATACAGTTAGTTAAGAAAACCGCTAAGCGTGTACCAGCTTATCTACTGTCTAGAAGCTAGCCACTCATACTGTAAGACATGTCGCACATATACCCCGTAGATATGAGAGCCGCCAATCGCTTGTATTAAAAGTTAACGGCTTTCATAACTACAGTTACTAAGGTACACCTACAAGTTGTCGGTTTCTTCTGCTTTAAATTTTTCGTTAATCCAGTACGCTATAGGTTCAAATAGCCTCACATCTGTAGTGTTAGTTTCTCCAATGAACTCGAAAAAGTAATCCTTACCTGCTTGTGTGTTTATGTATAAATCAGCTGTCCATGTATGAGTATCTGTAGGTGTAATATCCTCCTCTTCTCGTTTGATGTAGGTGTAAATAGCAGTTATTCTATTTGTCTGTGTATGTTTACCTTTAGCATTGATAATAGGAACAGTTAAGCCATTCAACAACGGCTCTATAAATTGAGGTCTAGCTTTAGATATGTAGTTACCCATAGTAAGTGACCTTCTACCTATAGCCCATGATTTAGCTATATAGTCTAAAGACTTAGAGCCTTCTTTAAATGATTCTTTACTCGCCACAATTATCTTTTGTGCCATAGTAAGGTTGCGTCTTGTATTAGCTCCCTTAACCCATTGAACTACCTCTTCTTCCGTAAGTTCGTCATCTAGCTCTATAGCTCTTACAGCTACTCCTGCTAACGTACAGGCCAATTGTCTACACCTGCCGTCAACGATCTCATTTAGCCAAAGTAATACAGGTTCGTTTAACCCGTTTTCCATTATGTTTGCAGTCAACGCTTCTTGCTCTGCAGAAGTAGCCATTGGGACAATCCCTGCAAGCTTCTCATTGATTGGAAAAATTTCACCTATTTTCAGTTCTATTATGTTTTTCAAGTTAACTCTCTTATCTCATTGAATTTATTGGTGTTATGAACTACTAATGCACTAAGTGTTTAATGGCGCAGTGCGTAAGTAGTACATTTACAGTTTTGAGAGTGCATAAATGCACTACTTCAAGGTGCATAACACTACTATTACTCTTACCTAGTTGTGTTATGCACTCCTTTGTACGAAAATCGTACGATAGTGTTGACTGCAAGACGCAAAACTACGGGTTAGCATGTGGCAGTAACTTCTAGTACAAGCATGACTTTATCTGTATCAGTAGTTATGCGACTGCTAATCCATACCCCACTAATACCCGTAGATAAGCGACCGTTAACAGCTGATATGCAAAGTAGTAAGTATAAAATTTTAAATTTTTGTCATTAGCATTAAGGCTTTCAGCACTACCCTTACGCATTCATTTCACAGAAATCTCCCCCTACACACTATTCAGCACCTTCACTCCCTTCGGGAGTTCATGCACTGAACAGCTAAGTAGTGTCCGAATTCTGCTCATGATGCGCAGGTTCGTGCAAGGTGTGGGGGTGGTGTGCGGTTAACGAGTAGTATCATCAATATTTTTTAGTGAAATAACGGCTAATTAGGCATATTCCAAAATAAGTACACAACCATACAGTTCGCTATATTGAAATATTTCTGCATTTTTTATCAAACAAGTACTTCCTTTACGCCATTTAGGTCATTTACTAGCCCCCCCCCCAAGTTGTCATGAAGGCCACATTGAAAAGGCATTAAGTACAAGTAAAGGGGTATCTAGCGCAGATTTTTACCTACATAGACCTACAGACAAAATAAAAGCATATGTCGTTTGAATGAACCATGATTAAGCTTCCTCTTGGTTAGCTATACAGTCTTCAATCCACTGGTGAATGTCAGATTCAAGCCAGCCAACTGCAGTCCCACCTTTAACTAGTTTCAAGTTTTTTGGGAACAGACCCTTTTTTGCGAGTTCATATATGTAAGATTTAGAAAATCCCGTTAAGGCTTTCACTTGTTTGATGCGAATGATTTTTAGTGGTGTTGTAGTGTTGGACATTATTTACTCCTAAGTGTTTATCGTGTTCTACGGAGTAAATAATATCCTGAGGAAGAGCTAAAAAAGCTTAAAATAAGGAAATGTTTATATGTTTTTTAAGTTTTTGTATTGGTTTAGGATTGCATTTATTTCTGTAGCTAAACTCGAGTCACTGGTTAAACCATCGTTTATTTTATGTTCAGCAGCTAGCTCAACAATTTTGCCACTTATTGCTCTTGTATTTATGTTTTTATCCCCTTTGATATATTGATTAGATTTAGCTTTAACTGACTCTTTAGCTAGTAAATTAACAAGAATAGCTATTATCCTTTCTTGTTTTTCTTCCTTTTTATTAGATGTTCTACTTTTGGCTTTTTTAGGATCAAGGGGTGGTAAATTCAAACTCATAATGAAATTATTACAATCTGATTTTTTGACATAAACATGAGCTAAATCGATATCAAAAACACCAATATCAGATTTATCGGCATTGATTATATTAAATGGTACTCCACTTTCTTTAAAGCTACTTATATAAGTAAATGGTTTTCCTTGTTGTATGTTGTAATGTTTTAATTTGAAGCTTTTAGCTGTCTCTATGTATTGAATATCTTCATCTCTCGCTGGCTTAAATTCTGTAAAGTCACCTGCTTCGTCACCGATGTTGCCTATTGGTATTTCGGCCGGTATTGCATTTACACCTTGATGAAAAGTAAATA
>JALJPA010000274.1 GCA_022969215.1 Colwellia sp.
CTAAAGTCATTTAAATTCCCACTGAAATCGAGCACTTTGAATGGTAACGGGTATAGGTATCCTGTCTTTCAGTGTCTTAATTTTTTCAACACTAATACTAATAAGGCAGAGTCAATGCTATTACATTGACTCTGCCTTAAAGTTGCTACTATGGTAAAGCTAACGCTTTTCAGTTAACTTTACGAATACACAGAATACGCTTTATGCTTCAATGTTAGGCGTACTACATTGCACATCAGCATTTTGTCCGCGATGACGTAAAAAATGATCCATCAAGGTTAGTGCTAACATTGCTTCAGCAATGGGCACTGCACGAATTCCAACACAAGGATCATGACGACCTTTAGTAATGATCTCAGTCGCTTCGCCAGTTAAATCAACGGTTTTACCACTAACGCCAATACTTGACGTTGGTTTAAGTGCTAAATGCGCGATGATCTGCTGTCCTGAAGAAATCCCCCCAAGAATACCACCAGCATGATTGCTTGAAAAACCGTCGGGAGTAAGCTCATCTCTGTGCTCTGAGCCTTTTTGATTTACTACGGCGAAGCCATCACCTACTTCAACACCTTTTACCGCATTAATGCTCATTAAACCGTGGGCAATATCAGCATCTAAGCGGTCAAAAATTGGCTCACCAAGACCAACTGGTACATTAGTGGCAACAACTGTCACTTTAGCGCCAATAGAGTCTTTCGCCTTGATGATTGCCCTAAGGTGCTCATCAAGTTGTTCCAGTTTAGTGTTATCAGGGAAGAAAAATGGGTTTTCTTCCACGCTTTGCCAATCAACCGCATTAACATCAAACGGCGTGCCATTTGGGCCACCAGCAACAATATCACCAATTTGGGTAACACAAGCTTGAATGGTCATACCAAATTTTTCGGCTAAATATTTTTTTGCCACTGCGCCAGCAGCAACACGCATAGCGGTTTCACGGGCAGAAGAGCGACCGCCACCACGATAATCACGTAAACCGTATTTTTGCCAATAGGTATAATCTGCGTGACCTGGACGGAAGCTTTGGGCGATATTGCCATAATCTTTTGAGCGTTGGTCGGTATTTTCAATCATTAAACCAATGGGCGTGCCAGTAGTTTTACCTTCAAATACGCCAGATAGAATTTTCACGACATCGGCTTCTCTACGCGCCGTGGTGTAACGCGAGGTACCTGGACGGCGTCTGTCTAAATCAATTTGTAAATCAGCTTCAGATAACTCAAGCCCTGGTGGGCAACCATCGATAATTGCGCCTAGACCTAAACCATGACTTTCGCCAAATGATGTCACTGTGAATAATTTTCCGAAGGTATTACCTGACATTTAACATTACCGCCTATTAATTTGTTTTAGAGTTTTGACTATTTCTCTAGCGTTTGTTCTTACTATTATACCCAAGCTACTTCAAGATTCTCGTTTCAGGACGGCTGAGCAACTCATAACCAAGGCGCGTATTTTATTAATGGTTATTCCCTTAATTACATACGCAACGATGAATATGATTTGCTCATGCGTCCCCGCAGGGTTGGTTTAGAAACGTTTTATCCATCGTTATTGATTTCGACAAGGGAATAACCATTCTCTTCAATCAATACCTTGCCTAAAGACGTTTCTAATTCCAGCTGAATCCTGCATCTTGAGGTTGTTTGGGTATATGTTATTTATTAAATAGTTTTCAGTTTGGCATAGGGCTGCTTCATCGCTGTATTTACTACTGCCATATTGCTAATTGATGACAGCGGCAATAAATAATTCCGCATGCTTTTCTAACTGCGCTTTATTTAAAGTAAAGACACCGTGACCTCCACGTTCAAAGCTTAACCAAGTAAAATCTACTTCTGGATAAAGTGCTTCAACATGATATTGTGAGTTACCAACTTCGCAAATAAGTATGCCATCATCATTGAGGTGCAGGGCACTCTCGGCCAATATTACTCGCACAATATCTAAACCATCTTCACCACAGCCTAAGCCCATTTCTGGTTCATGGGTAAACTCCGCCGGCAGGCTATCAATATCTTCCTGATCAACATAGGGCGGGTTCGTGACAATTAAATCATATTTTTGGCCAACAACCCCAGAGAAAACATCAGATTGAATTGGAATAACTTGTTCACTTAAACCATGATTTTCAATATTAAGTTGCGCTACATCTAAAGCATCAATGGATAAATCAACGGCATCGACTTCTGCTTCGGGAAAATAACTGGCGCAGGCAATAGCAATACAACCACTACCAGTACACAAATCGAGTATTCTTTGTGGTGACTTTTGCTCACTAAAATAGGGAGCAAAGTGATTTTCAATCAATTCGCCAATAGGCGAACGTGGCACTAAAACACGTTCATCCACGTAAAAAGGTAATCGTGCAAAATAAGCTAGATTAGTGATGTAAGCTACCGGTTGTTGTGTGTCAACACGTTGCTGAAAGAGTGTTAGAATGTTTTGCTTCTCTTGCTTGAGTAAGCGGCAGTTCATCACCTCGTCACTCATATCCTCAGACAAAGATAGGGAAAACATCACTAAGGTAAAGGCTTCACTTAAAGCATTGTCACTGCCGTGGCCATAAAAAAGCTCGGCTTGATTAAACAAGCTGGCGCCATAACGACAATAGTCCGCAATGGTATGTAGCTGCTCAGTGATGTCTTCGAAATCGGTATTACTCACATTATTTTCCTTATCTGCTATCCCTCCCGAAGTATCTTCATGGAGAATATATATTTGTGTCATACAGGGCTTTTTAACTCTTGTTAAAACTTGCTTTATTACCTGCGTTTGAGCGGTTATTTACTTTTGTATTGCTGGCTTATTACTTTGTCATTAGTGTCTTGAAACGCTATATCAAGATTAATTGATATGTATTACACTGCGCGGATGAAAAACAAAGCCTTAAAAACCAAACTCTCGACCATAAAAGCTCAGCTGCGTGCGAATAACGAAGCCAGTGTACAAAGAATCAATCAGCAAAAAGCTGCTGAGCGAATTAAAGAGCCACAATGTGATGATGAGCAACTTTTTGCTGATGTTGTCAGTCAAGTTAAGCCGTTAGTCAACGACACAGTTCGGTTAATACAAAGTGGCCACAAGTCTAACACTTCCCAAAAAAATGACCAAGGGGATAACAAGGCAAATCAAGCCATTGCGCAATTTCATTTTTCTGATGAATTCGAGCCTAACCTGAACAAACAAGGCCCAATGAAATATGTACGTGAGGGTGTTGATAGTTTTGAAGTGAAAAATCTGCGCCGTGGCCATTATAGACCCGACTTAATTCTTGATTTACACGGCTTAGATCAGCACCAAGCGAAAAAAGAACTCGCCGCCCTGCTCTATGCTTGCCAAAAGGAACACGCCCAATGTATATGTATTGTTCATGGTATAGGCTCACATATTTTAAAAAATAAAGTACCACATTGGTTGGTACAACACCCTGATGTTATGGCTTTTCACCAAGCGCCTTTAGAATGGGGCGGCAATGGCGCTATATTGGCGTTAATAGAATTAAAAGATAAGTTTAATCGAGGCTAATACACTCTTCAAATTACTAGCTTTAGAGATTACCTTGTCGTATTGCCTTTATTAACTTAGCTGCAACGCCAAGTTAATAAAGCAAGCCATCAAAGAGAATCCTGTAAAATTCTGCCTCGCGCGGTTCCTTAGCGTACGGCAAGAGGTATGGCTCTCATACCTAACAGCTGACAGTTAACAAAGATCTAGTGGCGACACCATAGAGAGCAACTGTCCTTGCATGGTATCAATATCATAATCTATATGGGCAATACCTGCGGTGGCAAAAATAGGCGCATGCTCAAATTGGGTTAATTGCGCCACTAAATAGCTCACTAAAGGCATATGAGCAATAATTAATAGGCTCTCTTGCTTTAGCTCTGATTGCTGCACAGTTAACGCTTGCTGCTCACTACACCAACCATCAATAAAGTCATGCACTTGTTTAGCGTCACCTGACGGGGTAATAAAATCCAGCGTTGTAATAGCCGTTTCCATCATTGAGCAAGCTATGACACAAGTTTGTTGGGCTCTAACATAAGGGCTAACAAAGACTTGCTTTGGCTTAACTTTCATTTTTTGCAACCAGTTCGCCATCATTTTCGCTTCTAGCTCACCTTCTGTGGTCAACGCTCTTTGACTGTCATCACGACTGCCCTGCTCAACAAAATTTTGAGCTTCACCATGACGCATTATAAAAAGTTGCATTAATTTTCTCGCCTTACTTCGTAGATTACTTGGCAAATAATGTTCGTGACTAAATTAAATTTTTAGCTTTTTTTACAAGTTTTATCAGCTAAAGTATTGAGTCTGAGTTATTTTTGCGGCTATAGTAATAGAAATGAACTCGTTTTAGTAACAACAGTTAAGAATAAATAGGTTTTTTTTATTCCTTGAATACCAATCTGTATAAGAAAGTGTTCTCTTAGCGAGAGTTTAAAGGCTTATTAGGCAAGGCTTTGACTGTAGATAATGGTTATTCCCTTATCAAAATCAATAACATAGCGTATAAACCTTTAAAACTCGCCCTTGGGAATGCATGGACACCATGATAACTTAGCAAAATGAGTGAAATATAGAATGACTATATCTTCACACATTTTGTTTGTTCTAATGTCGTTCATGTCATTCTAAGTGTTCACTTATTTATGCACAGTGGTATAAATAATTAAGGGATTGCATTATCTCCCTGTTAAATTCATAAACTATCCATATTCCCGTCATACGCTTTGCTGTTTAAAGTGTTCTTAGGAGCCTTAGTGTTGAAGCAAAGTCCCAATGATTTAAAACAATATCAAGCAATTACTCTAAACAATGGTTTACGGGTCTTGCTTATCCATAATGATGAAACCGCTAAATCGGCTGCTGCCTTAGCGGTAAATGTCGGTCACTTTAATGATCCAAAAGATAGACAAGGTTTGGCGCATTTTTTAGAGCATATGCTTTTTTTAGGCACAAAGAATTTTCCTGATGGCAGTGAGTATCAAAAATTTATTAGTCAGCATGGTGGCAACCATAATGCTTGGACGGGCACTGAACATACCTGTTTTTTCTTCGATATCACCGCGACACACTTCACCGCAGCACTAGAGCGTTTTAGCGAGTTTTTTATCGCACCTTTATTAGCCGATGATTTTGTTGTTAAAGAGCGTGAAAATATTGATGCCGAATTTACCTTAAAGTTAAAAGATGACATCAGACGTTTATACGATGTGCATAAAGATACAGTTAACCCTAGACACCCTTTTTCGCAGTTTTCGGTGGGTAACCTTGATACCTTAGCCGATCGAGACGGACAAAATATTAGCCACGAAGTACAAGCATTTTTCCAGCAATATTATCGTGCTCAGTACATGACATTAGCACTTG
>JALJPA010000275.1 GCA_022969215.1 Colwellia sp.
CTTCATTTTTCAACTTATCAACTAATTCATCAATACTTTCAACTATAACACCGGCTTTGCGCTCTGCTGGCGGGGTCACTTTTAATAATTTAGTACGTGGGCTTAAATCAATGCCAAAATCTGCCGCTGGTCTTACTACTAACGGCTTACGCTTAGCTTTCATAATATTTGGTAATGAAGCATAGCGAGGTTCATTTAAGCGTAAGTCTGTGGTTACAATAGCAGGTAAATTAAGAGCAAGCGTTTGCAAGCCGCCATCTACTTCACGGGTAACATTAACTTTTTCGCCTTCAACTTTTACCACTGAAGCAAAAGTACCTTGAGGCATACCTGTTAGTGCTGCTAGCATTTGACCTGTTTGATTATTATCGCTATCAATTGATTGCTTACCTAGAATTACAAGTTGTGGTTGCTCTTCTTCAACTACTTTTTGTAATAACTTAGCAATATTTAATGCATCTAGGCTTTCGCTAGTTTCAATTTGAATAGCACGATCGGCGCCTAACGCTAATGCGGTACGCAACTGTTCTTGGCAAGACTTATCACCGATAGAAATTGCAATGACTTCTGTAGCTATACCAGCTTCTTTTAAACGTACAGCTTCTTCAACGGCAATTTCACAAAAAGGGTTTATCGCCATTTTTGTATTGGCAAGATCTACATTGGAATGATCGGGTTTTACTCGAACTTTGACGTTATAGTCAATAACACGTTTTATCGGAACTAATACTTTCATCGCAGCCTCTGAAAAGGTTTGTTAATTTACAATATAGTTAAAAGATACCCTTGGCTTACGTCAACGTCAACGTAATCTTGGTGAAAACTTTTAAACTAAGATACAATCTAGATAAATGCTTATTACAGTGCCTTGCTTGGGCATCTGTTATAAGATACTATCAAACACCTGTTTGAATATCAAACGCATGTTTTAAACTTACTGCAATATTTTAAAATCTAAACTAAATAATACCGGGAGATCTTATGGAACGCGAATCGATGGAATTTGACGTAGTCATTGTTGGTGCTGGCCCTGCAGGTTTATCAACTGCTTGTCGCTTAATGCAACTTGCACAAGAAAAGCAGCAAGAATTAATGGTTTGTGTTGTTGAAAAAGGCTCTGAAGTGGGCGCACATATTCTGTCAGGTGCTGTTTTTGAACCAAGATCTTTAAATGAATTATTTCCAGATTGGCAAGAGCGCAATGCACCGTTAACGACCAAAGTAACGGGTGATGATATTTACCTGTTAAATAATGACAGCTCAGGTATCAAGCTACCTAACTTTGCTGTGCCAAAAACTATGCACAATGATGGCAACTACATTGTTAGCATGGGTAATGTTTGTCGTTGGTTAGCTGAGCAAGCAGAGCAACTTGGTGTTGAAATTTTCCCAGGTTTTCCTGCGCAAAGCGTTATATATAATGATGACGGTAGCGTTGGCGGTATTATTACCGGAGATATGGGCTTAGATGCAGAGGGTAAAGAGAAAGATTCTTTTATGCCAGGTATGGAGCTACGTGCTAAGTACACGGTTTTTGCTGAAGGCTGTCGTGGTCACCTAGGTAAAGAGTTAATTGAAAAGTTTAATCTTGATGAAGGATGCTCGCCACAACATTATGGTTTAGGTTTTAAAGAAATTTGGGACATAGCGCCAGAAAAGCATCAAGAAGGTTTAGTGGTACATACTGCCGGTTGGCCTTTAGATAAAGATACTACGGGTGGTGGTTACCTTTATCATGCGGAAAATAATCAAGTATTTGTTGGTTTAATTGTCGATCTAAATTACAGCAACCCACATTTAAGTCCCTTTGATGAGTTTCAGCGTTATAAACATCATCCTAAAATTAGTCAATATCTTGAAGGTGGTAAGCGTGTTTCCTATGGTGCACGAGCAATGGCGAAAGGCGGTTTTAATTCATTGCCTAAAATGACCATGCCGGGTGCCTTATTAGTGGGTTGTGACGCAGGTACTATTAACTTTGCTAAAATCAAAGGTAATCATACGGCGATGAAGTCTGGTATGTTAGCTGCTGAAGCGATAGCCCAAACATTGATTACAGGTGAAGGTATTGCGGCTGAAGGTAAGCAAGATTTAACGAATTTTATCCAGCTTTATAAAGACTCTTGGTTATATGAAGAGTTATACAACACCCGTAATTTTGGCCCAGCGATGCATAAGTTTGGCACCATGTTAGGTGGCGCTTATAACATGGTAGATCAAAACTTCTTTGGCGGTAAATTACCGTTTAACTTTAAGGATGACAGTTTAGATTATGCCCAATTAAAGCCAGCTGCAGATGCGCCGGCTATTCATTATGCTAAGCCTGACAATAAATTAAGTTTTGATAAGTTATCTTCAGTATTTCTATCAAATACTAACCATGAAGAAGAGCAACCTTGTCACTTAAAGCTTAAAGATGCAGATATTCCAATTCAAGTGAATTTAACTAAATATAATGAGCCAGCACAGCTATATTGTCCTGCTGGTGTCTATGAAGTTGAAAAGACTGAGCAAGGCGACAAGTTTGTCATTAACGCGCAAAACTGTATTCACTGTAAAACCTGTGATATTAAAGATCCAAGTCAGAATATCACCTGGGTAACACCAGAAGGTACTGGTGGTCCAAATTACCCGAATATGTAATTAGTTAATTATATTGATTAAAGCCCCAGATACTCTAAAAAGTATCAGGTGCTTTTTCTTTTTTGCGGCGATAAAATGATGGTTCTAGGATCTATAAATCAATACTGCGGTAACTCAAAAGTACTAATCGCTAGGCTAGTTATTTAGTACGAAACCTTAGCGTTAAGCTTTAGTAAGCAGCTGTATAGGAGAAAATGTCGGCAATAAAGTGAATGTGCTAATTAGATATTTCTATTAGGTTATATTTTTTTAATGCTGGTATGGCCTGATGAAGCTGTGTTTCAATTTCATCTAATTGGGTAAACTTATGACAAATGATAGCCGCTTTTTTATCGAGAGCTTTGGCCCGTTCAGTGACATCTAATTCTAAACCTTCACTAATATTTTTTAAGCGTTTATCAAAGGTAGTTATTCGTGTCTCACCACCGTAGTCACTATTGCCATCGTCTGCTAAAATTGACTGACCAACCGCAGCTAAGATAGAGCCAATAGACGTTGAAATCATCGCTTCAATCTCTTGTTCAAATTCACCGGTTAATATTTCATCATAATCATTTAAGTCTTGTGGAGCGATATAATAGTTATTGGCACTTTGATTAAATCGTGCACGTATCCGCCACTTTAACTCATCAAATTTGGCTTGTACTTTTTGCTGTGAAGCACTGTTTTCACCGGTTAAGCCAGCAATCACTTCATTGACGGCCTTTAAGGCAATATCAACACCTTCAACAGCAATAGAGACGATTTCAGGTACTTGCTGACGAATACCCGTACTAAAGCTATTTAACAGTTGTTGCTGCTCAATAGATAAGGTGACTTCTCTACCACCAATAAAAAGTTGTTCGCTATGGTTAATTTGTACTAGGGTTTTACCTTGCTCGACAATACGGATATGTTTGGGGTCAATAATAACCCCAAAATTTAGGTTGATAGAGCATTGCTGGGCATAGGCTTGCTGGTAAAAAGGTAAGCTAACGAAAAGCATAAAACTATATTTTAGCGTTGAGATATTTACCATAATCGTTAAGTATTCACTATCGGGTCAATAAGTATCTTTCTTTCACGATAGATCATTTTACTTGGGCCATATTCTCGGCGGGTTCTATCATTAAAGTCACCGACAATGAGCTCTACGCCATGATAAAGCTTTTCAGTTGCTTCAATATACACACTGGCCATGTACACTTGCAAGCTATCTTCAAGGGTGCTTTTTTCATTGAGCATTTCACCCATTTTATTGGCATGATATTGGTAGGTTGGCACTATTTTGGCTATTAGCTCTGGTTTTGCTTTTTCTTTCGGCAATTTCTTTAATTTATTTATTGCCGCTTTTAATTCATTGGTTTTATCTGTCTCTTCTTTGAGTAATACTTCTACTTGATGAATTTCATCTTTAAATTTCAGTATTTTGTGCTCAAAATTAACAATGGTATTACTACCAGCGGTAGCACCAATCATCCCCGCGTTTACCGAGCTGCCTGCCTTGGTATAACCGCCAATGAGTTTGCCATTGGCTTTGTCATTTTTTCCTATCCATAGGCGACCATTAATATCTAAAATACTGTGCAGTAACTGGTTTTCAATACGCACGTCTTGAGCACTGCTGATTTGTGCGTATTGGGCATATTTAGCATAAATACTGCCTTTAGCATGAATATTTACACTCATAGTAACGTCGGTAATATGAGTTTTTTCAATGTCATGTTTTCGGCCAATAATGCCACCCGAAATAGTAATGTCACCACCTGAATCAAGCGTGGCTGACTCAACAAAACCACCAACGGTAATATCACCTGAAGCTGTTACTTTCATGCCTTCAGTAACATCGCCATCAATAATTACACTGCCAGTAAAATTAATATTACCAGTAGCCACATTGACGTTTTTTATCTTATATATCTCGTCAACTTCCATACCATTGTTAATAAGCTTAGGTAGACCAACTTTCTCTGATACTAATATATTGTTGTTTTTCGGACTTATATTAGTCCCTTCACCCGCAACTAGCTCTACGTCATTACCTGGCTCAGGTGATAACGGTGTCGCTGTTACCGTGTAACCTTGTATACCTTGTGTTAACGGGACTTTTTTAGCTAAAGGGTCACCAACTTTTACACAGATAATATCGCCTAGATCGCGCATGTCTACGCTACCATCTTCGCGTTTTTTAGGTTTTAGTATACGTGTTTGTGCACTTTCGACTAATGGCTTGATGATGGCATCTTTACCGTTGACAGGTACTCTTCCTGAAGCAATTTGCATATCAACTTGATTATTAGGGGCTTCTTTTGCGGCAAGTTGGGCAAGTTGTATTAAATGCTCTTTACTAAAGCCTTTTTTTACCCCAGCTTCTTGTGCTGCTGTTAATATTGCTTTTGCCGTGAGGTGTTTACCACCTTGAGCACTAGTAATTTCAGCCTTGGCGCCCATTTCATCAGATTCTATGGTGATATTAATTTTTGCATCTACACGTTCAAGTACTTGATAACGTATGGTTCTACCGGTTTTTTTATCTTGTAAGGTTTTGAGTACATCATTTAACTCAGCCACGGCATTTTTAACATTACCATTATTGAGTCTAAGTTTTTTAAATTCTGAGGCATCAATTAGCTCTTTGATAGTCAAAGCGGAAATAGTATCTCCGCCTTTAATGGGCTCTAACACTAAATCGATATTATTCTTATTATTGCTAATTAAACTGGCTTTGGTCATTACTGGGCTCCTCTAACC
>JALJPA010000276.1 GCA_022969215.1 Colwellia sp.
CTTATTGGCAATGCTTTTCCCGACCGATATAGTCAAATGACCTTGTTAATCTTCCTTAGTGAAGACTTTCAAGGCGGAGCCACGCGTTTTTTAGTGAATGCTAACGAGACAAGTTTACCAGCAAAATCGGGGGATGCTGTGGAAAATGTTGATGTTCGAACACCAGCGGGTAGCGTATTGTGTTTTCCTCATGGTATGCATCCACTGCACTGTATCCATAGCTCAGTGCCAATTACGAATGGCGTTAAATATATCATCCGGAGTGATGTCTTGTTTACCTTGTAAACCGACATAGCTGGCAGTCATTAACGTAATTAAAGTAAGTAAGAAAAACAAAGTGATTAATCTGATGAGTTAGTTATTGCAGGAGGTCAAAGCATACTTGCTGATACGGATATTGCCCATAAACGGTATCTACTTTTTATCGGCAATATCAGCTAAATTAGAAGGCAGTTTTCCATTGTTCAGTGTCTATGAACCAGCGTTCTTCATTGATTTTATCGTCTTCGAATTTAAACAAGACTGACAACTGTGAGGCGGCAATCTTGTCTGATTTCCATTCAACAATTGAGACAACTTCATTTTTCCTTCAAGCTGCCGAAGTTCTGTTATTTCGAAACCTGGAGGAAGAATTGTTCCAAGACCATTTAAGGCCGAACGAAATTCCTGCCGCCCGACTAAAATGTCAGTTTGTCCGGGCATGATGAAAGTCATCTGTTCTGTGTAGTCAGTTACTAAGGCATCGAAATCTTGAGCGCCAACGGCATCCCAACCACGTTGTATTATACCCAAGCGACCTCAATATGCAGGATTCAGCTGGAATTAGAAACGTCTTTAGGCAAGGCATTGATTGAAGAGAATAGTTATTCTATTGTCGAAACCAATAACGATGGATAAAGCGTTTCTAAGCCAGCCTTTCTGGGACGTCTGAGCAAATCATGCTCATCGTTGAATATTTCATTAAGGGGATAACCATTAATGAAATACAGGCCTTGATCATGAATCGCTCAGGCGTCCTGAAACGAGCATATTGAAGTAGCTTGGGTATATATCTGCTAAGCTCATTGCTTTTCCTCCTATATTATTTTGTACAAGCTAACTATAGAAGGTCTCCACTACTTGTGAGGCAAGCTGAAACTTAACCAGCCAAATAACTGGGACTTTGTCGACTCTAGCCTGACAAAACAGTTAGGTTAATTGGCCTAGTTATTTTCATTGAATGCTTTTTATTATGCTTTTAATGCCATAGCTGCCATTTTCATCGTGCTTTCAAATGATTCTGCACCAGCAATAAATAAACCATTATGGCAAAACATAGCATCATCAATGCCAGTTACTTCTTTAAGTGCTTTATCGGATAAGCCAGCCCAAGGTTTAGGTAACGACTTGCGGTCTTCGAATGAGCCTGGTTCAACGGGTACTGTTTGAATTCGCCATGGACCAGAGCCAGATGGGTACACCATATATAAAGCTTCTGTTGATAACGCATGAACGGTTCTTTTCCACGGAGTATATTTTTCTAAAACAATCACTCTTGGATCAGCGGCATTCTCAATAGCTTTAGCAACAATAGCTTTTGCACTAATGCCACCGTTAGCAGAAGCAATGAAACGCGTTAATACCCGCGAGGCAAAATCAACGGCTTCATCAAAACAAGTATCATAATGACTATCTTCTTGCCAAGTTGGGTTAAACATTGAAATAGTTTGGCTAAGGCTAATTCCTTGAGCAACGCCTTCGACATGACCACAATCAATAGCATCAATGGTTGAGACGAGATCAGCATCAACGGAATTTGCTAGCTCTTGGTTGCCCTGACATATTTCTACGCCATATTTCTGCCAAATTAAACCAAATGAAGAATAAGGAATACCATTTTCGCGCTGACCGGCACCGCCACGTTGATGATGATCAAAACGGCCTGTATCCGGGTCATATACACCACCGACATCAAGAACAATATCAGCCTTGGCGATAATTTCTAAATCACGGGTGCGAATAAGGTTAAAAGAAGGGAAAATACATTTTAGTGCAGCGATACTGAAAACATCATCCGCATGAAAATTACCGTTGTGAGTTGCTATCGTTTTATCATTCATTTATTTAGTGTCACGTTAGAAAGGGATAAGAGGGTACATTAGCTAAATTTTACTGCTTTAGACTTTGCCATTTTGGAGTAGTCGTTTTTAAAGGTTTAATAAGTAAAATTATAGGGCGGATTCTATACCAAGACAGCGAACAAAAATAGCCAACGGCTTGGTATGTTTTATTTAAAAGATAGCTGGTGTTAGCTATTGAAC
The DNA here is from genome assembly GCA_022969215.1 of Colwellia sp. Classification (GTDB taxonomy): domain Bacteria; phylum Pseudomonadota; class Gammaproteobacteria; order Enterobacterales; family Alteromonadaceae; genus Colwellia. The sequence continues at coordinate 2,301 of JALJPA010000276.1, forward strand.
GAGAAAATATAGTCCAAAGCCTAAACCTAAATACATCATTAAGGCAAAAGCACTACCAACAATATTTAATGCCGTTGATATACCAAAAAACTGGAAAGTCAACACACAAGAAAGTGCTTTAGGTCGTGATTGAAAGGAATGAAAATATTTAAATTCGGTTAACTTAGCGGCTAATGACTGATTACCTTTAATCTCATTATCAATGGTTCTGTCGTAAGCAAAAGCGACACAATAAAATAACATTAAAAAGGCTAAAATGGATTCCATAACTAAATATCCTGGTTTGGGTCTAGCCTCCAATAAGAGGCAAAAATTGTTGACTAAATTCTTGGTTAAATCGTTGGCTAACTTGTGGTTTAAACTAGTAGCGAATGAATGCAGCTAGCTGTATTTATTCGTTTGGGCTATTAAAAATAGAAGAAAATTTACTATGTTAAATCAGTAAATCAGTAAAAATTACATTTTCTCTATACGTTCATCTATACATTCATCTGAGCCCATTTCAAACTCTCGGCAAATCCATGGTCGATTTTCATAGATAGAGCACAGTAAAGTATCTCGATTCAGCGCTGAACACCAACCGTCATCTAAGCGCAACATAGATTCATTGCCATATAAATCAACAGAAATATGTCGATCAGGTACACCGGTTTCGGAAATGATCATCACTTCTGAACTACAACAACATGCTTGACAGTTTGAACAAGTAACTTCGGCAACAGGTAAGTTTTTTACTTTAATTATCATAAACAACAATAAATACAATAGTCAGTAGGGTAGTTAATAGGATACTCAATAGTAGAATATCCCTCAAATTTATAGAGCCAGACGTTAGCAATAAACAGTTTTACTTTTGAGGGCTAACGCTATTAATTGGCTCAGATATAGCAAGAGTGCAGAAATACTTGCACTCTTCCACCAGATTATATCAATCGGTGAGAGAAATTAATGCTTATATTTCCACATAGCCAAGCAGGGGCAGGGTATTGAAAAAACGTAATTGGTAATCAGTCTTTTGATTATCTTTTTTGCTTCCTGGCTTTTTAGACCTTAAAGAGATGGCAATACGGTGCTCTTGTTTTTCATCCATTGCAGTGGTTGGGTAAACTAACCAGCTGCGCCAAATTTGAGGTTCATCTACTCTGTGCTCGGCAAAGCTCAAGCTAATATTCTGCTTGATGGTAAATAGCTCTTTATGATTGTATTCAGTGTCAGCGATGTTAAAGCTGAAATCTTTAAGCGGTATTGCTAAGCCTAAACCCCAAGCTTTAATGTAAGACTCTTTTAAGGTCCAATAATCAAAAAATCGATTACGTTGTTGTGCAACAGGTAAGGCAAAAAGTTCCTTGCTTTCTTTCGGTGAAAAATAACGTTCGGCAATGGCTAATACATCATTGCTACGACCGGTATTTTCAACGTCACAGCCAATGTCATCTTCAAGGGTTACTGCACAAATAATGAGGTTTTTGGTATGGCTGATATTGAAGCGCAATGGTAGCGGACAATTTATTATTTCTGGTTTATCTTTTTCACCTTTTTCAAACTGCCAATCTTGTGGCGCTATATCAGCATAATAAGACAATAAATCACGAATAAAAGCGCGCGTGATTAAAGCATCGTGCCTGTCTTTAGCAAACTTATATCGTTGTTGCTTTGCAGTCTCTTTACTGGTTAGTAATGTTGCGTAAGTTGTTAACAGCTCATCATTACCCAGTAACTCCTCTGGCTTAGTCATCCATAAATGAATTTCATTGTTCGCTAGGGTGAGCTTTTGTTTTGATCGCGTTGCAAGGTCAGCTTGAGAAAAAGAGGTCATAAAAGTATCGGTAGCTTGTATTGTTTATTTGTCGGGTGATTAATGTCTGATGAGGCGTGATTTTATCATAAAGAATAACGGGGGGATTTGTTTTTATCAGTTTTTTTGAACTTGTTTGATCCATGGGGAAATGGCTAGTTGTTAACAGTGGTAACCACTTAGCGGAATTAGCTATTAATAGTACAGATAACTTGCCAACTGGTCGAACAGGTGAGGTCAGACCTCAGCTTATTTCAATGAAAATTAGGTATCGGGTGATTGTGTTGGGTTTGAAACCTGTGTATATTAGCCGCGATAAGTTATTGATTATGCCTATTTACTCATGAAAATTTACCGATAAGAGTCTACGGATAAAAATGAGCAAGCAACCTAAAAGTACTACCCTGAAATACGCTAATGCGGTTACTACGTCCCTTGAACATGAGCTGAGCACTTTTATTCATGCTGATTTTCCCTTAAGCGATATCGGAATGAAAAATGTCTAAGCAACACGCTAATGCGACTACTACGCCAGAGATGAGGGCGTTTATCCATGAGTCGGACTTACCGACAGCTGTTCTCGCCCGTTTATTAAAAATTTCAGAATCAACCGTACGAAAATGGCGTAAAAGAGAATCCCTAGCGGATGCCTCGCACGTACCTAAGCAGTTAAATACCACGTTAAGCGAAGCGCAAGAATATGTTGTCGTTGAGCTTAGAACACGGTTATTACTGTCTCTTGATGAATTACTCGCGGTGAGCAAACAGTTTATCAATGTCAATGTCTCCCGTGCCGGTCTGCAACGCTGTTTAAAACGCCATGGCGTTTCTCGCCTTGCGGATATGCAAGACAGTGGCGAAATGCACGATGCTGATAGTGCCAGTGATGCAACCGTGGCAGTGGCAATTGAAGATACCAAAGAAAACAAATTGCTAGTCTCTCAGTTATCACCCTCAGCGATGCGTGAGGTATTAAATAAAAGTAATAATTTATCAGCCGATGAAGTAGTGCAGATAAAAGTGACCCAATTACCGCACTTTGCTGATAAAAGCAAAGTCAAATCAGCAACGGCCGATGAAGATAACAGCTCACAACAGCGCCGTTTATTAATTGCCAATGATCCCAGTTCCAATTGGGTTTATGTGGATATTTACGATGGTAATGAGCGAGAAGCCGCCAGTCGTTACATGAGTTATGTACTCAACAAAGCCCCATTTCATATTCGTCGCATTTTAGCGGGGAATTA
>JALJPA010000277.1 GCA_022969215.1 Colwellia sp.
TGATAGCTCGAACCAAGGTTTCTAAGGTCACCCCTGGTTTGAAGACAAACATACGGGCATCAGAGTTGCTAACATTGATTGCTGATTGATTAGTAACCACGGTTTCGCCTTCGGCAAAAGCATTTGGCTGTGAGACATCTTGCACTTCATTGATGGTGACAGTAATACCACCATGGGTAATGGCTGCGGCCAGTAGTTTCACTTCAGAGCCAATAACAATTGTGCCGGTACGCGAATTAACAATAATTCTTGCCGCAGGAGATGCTGGTTCAAACTCAAGGTTTTCCAGTACCGATAAAAAACTCACTCGGTCGCTAATATCGCGAGGCGCTCTAACGCGCACCGAGGTAGCATCAAGGGCTTTGGCAGAGCCGGCAATTAAATTATTAATGGTGTCAGACAAACGCTTCGCAGTGGTAAAGTCAGAGTGACGTAAATTAAAGGTAATATGATCGCCAGATGAAAAAGGTGATTTAACCTCTCGCTCAACAATAGCACCGTTGGAGATACGACCTACCGTTGGAATATTAACTAGCACTTGCGAGCCATCTAAACCTTGTGCGCCTAGACCACTAACGATTAAAGATCCTTGGGCTACCGCATAAGCATTACCATCGATGCCCATTAAAATAGTTTGTAATAAGGTACCACCACGTAGGCTATTAGCACTACCCATACTAGAAACAGTAACATCAATAGTTTGCCCAGTTTTGGTAAAGGCTCTTAATTCAGCATGTACCGCTACAGCAGCAACATTTTTGATTTTTGGCTTTAGATTTTCTGGCATAGTAATACCAAAGTTACTTAACATAGTTTTAAAACTTTGCTCGGTAAACGGGCTTTGCTCACCGGTGCCAGGTAAACCAACCACTAAACCATAACCCACTAATTGGTTTGAACGTACCCCGGCAACATCGGCTAAATCTTTAATACGCTGGGCACTTACTGACAAGGATGCCAATAATGCCAGAAGGATAAATGTGTTTATTACTACTTTCATTAGACTTATACCTTAGATTGAAACCTTAAACTAAACCCTTTAAATAACACCTTAAACGAAAACTTTGAGCTAAAGTTCTGCGTTAACGCCAAGCCTGCCTTTGCCCTTAAATAAAACTAAAATGGCCACCAAGAACTGTTGAAAAACTTAACCATCCAACCTTGCTCATTGGTATCAGCAAAGCTACCGGTACCTGCATATTGAATGCGCGCATTGGCGACTTTAGTTGATAAAATAGTATTGTTAGAATTAATATCTTTAGAGCGAATAACACCCGTTAAACGAATATATTCATCTCCACTATTCAAGGTTAACCACTTTTCACCGCGGATCATTAAATTGCCATTGGGTAGCACCCTCAGTACATGCACTGAAATATTGCCAGTTAAGCTGTTACCTTGGTCAGATTTTGAGTCACCTTTAAAGTTTGAATCTTGACTGATCCCGAATTGAAGTGATTCACCACCAATAGTGACAGGGAAACCACCGAGCCCGGTAACGGCATCTAACGAACTTGTATTTGCTTTTTTCAGCTCAGTTTTAGCATTTTTCTTGGCTTGTGTTCTTTCACTCAAAATTACCGAAATAATATCGCCAACACGGTGCGCTTTAGAGTCTGAATAAATATTATTAACGTAATTGGGTTTAAACAATGAGCCCGTTGGTACAATACGCTCTTCTTCTTCTTCGGGCATTATTGGCGCAAAATCAGGATCGTTTGGCAGTGCTTTGCTTAATTCGACGGTATTACTACAAGCTGTAGTAACGGCAATGAATAAGCTAACGGAAAGTAACTTAACCATGGATAAATAGCCTTTGCTTAAGGTAAGTTTTCTTAAAGTGGTTTTACTTTTCATCACTGCCTCCTGTTTGCTCACTAAGTTAAATTGAACTATACAAAAATGAGCTAAATAAAATAAGAATTTGTACTAAAGCTGCTGATTGATATAACTAAGCATTTGATCTACCGCAGAAATCACTTTGGAATTCATTTCATAAACGCGCTGACTCTGAATTAAGTTAACCAATTCTTCCGTGGTATTTACATTAGAAGTTTCTAACGCACCTTGCACTAACATACCGTACCCTTCAAGGCCAGGAACACCTTCTTGCGGTGCGCCACTTACTGCAGTTTCTATATATAAGTTTTGCCCAACTGGCTGAAGACCGGTAGGGTTAACAAAATTAATTAAATTAATTTGACCAACAACAGCTGGGTCTGCTTGCCCTTGTAGTGTTACTGACACTTCGCCATCTTGCGAAACAATAATACTTAAGGCATCCTCAGGAATCGTTACTTGCGGTTGCAGTTGATAACCCGCACCAGGAGTAACCATATTGCCTTCATCATCCATGGTAAATTGACCATTACGACTATAAGCGGAGCTACCATCAGGCAAAAGTATTTCAAAGAAGCCCTCACCTTGAATCATCAAATCAAGGGCGTTATCTGTGGTAATCATGTCACCTTGCGTATGAATTTTTTGCGTGGCGACCACTTTGGTACCCGCACCTAACATTAACCCTGAAGGGGCTTCCGTATCTTGTGCCGTGCGACCACCTGGCTGATTAACATTTTGGTAAAGTAAATCTTCAAAAACAGCCCTACTCTTTTTAAAGCCTACGGTACTGGCGTTCGCTAGATTATTAGAGATTACCGCAATATTTTTACTTTGTGCATCTAAGCCGGTTTTACTTATCCATAATGCTGGGTTCATACATCACCTCTGATTGACTGGTAACTGTTTTTCAAAACAGGTAAACATTTACTAAAATCTTGCTATATTTATTACTAATGCTTAGAAAGCACGTAATAACGAAGCTGCACTTGCATCAATTTCTTCTGCTGTCTTCATCATTTTTAATTGCATTTCAAACTGTCGCTGTAGTGCAATCATCTCGGTCATTTCAGTAATTGGGTTAACATTACTCGATTCGAGTGAGCCACCAAGGACGTTGACATTGATATCGGCAATTAATTGCCCACCATTTTTGGCGCGAAATAGACCATCATTGCCTTTTTCGACCAAACGAGTATCTGGGTTGACCAACTTGATACGAGCCACTTCTTCTTGCACGCTACTTGGCGCGCCTTCTGGCTGTACCATGATGGTACCGTCACGAGAAATTTGAATATTATTTACCGGTAGCGGCAAGATAATAGGGCCATCTTCACCAATAACGAGTTCACCATCATTGGTTTCTAATGCGCCTGTTTCGGTTAAGCGAAAATGGCCACCGCGGGTATAAGCTTCTTGACCATCCTCGGCTTGTATGGCAAAAAAACCGTCACCTTCTATGGCAACATCGAGTGAGCGACCTGTATGAATAATAGCGCCAGAGTCAAAATTTTGGCTAGCACGCTCTGTCATTGAAAAAACACGGGAAGGCTGCCCTTCGCCAAATGCCTGCATACTACGTGCTTGTGCTAAGTCAGCTTTAAAGCCGGTGGTGTTAGCATTCGCCAAGTTGTTGGCATTTATTGATAAGGCTTGCATGTTTTGTTTAGCGCCACTCATGGCGATATAAAGCAACTTATCCATAATGATTTTCCAAAAAATAAAAGGTCATATCTAGTAAATGCAAGGAGGGTGCCAGCTATCATAAAGTATTGTAGAGAGGGATAAATAAAGTGGTGCATCTAGTGGTAGATATTGTAGTGAATATATAAGGAGGTTTATAAAATAAAAAAGCTGCTAGTGGCGTCTAGAAAAACGCCTGCTAACAGCTTTATCATTAACTTACTGGCGTGTACTCTTTGCCAATAACGTTAACGGTTATGAAAACTATCTAATTTGTAAGATTGTTTGGTTTAACTGGTTATCAACTTCCAGTGCTCGCGAGTTGGCTTGGAAATTTCGCTGTGCAGAAATCAAATCAATTAATTCGGTGGTTAAATTAACATTGGATTGCTCTAATGCCGAGGAGTTAATGGTACCAAAAGTACCTGCTCCCGCTTCACCGGCTAACGCTTCACCGGAAACAATACTCTCTTTCCATGAAGTATTCCCTACTTGCGTGAGTCCTTGATTATTGGCAAAGCTAACTAACGCAATACGCGCTAAAGGTTGCTCGGTACCATTACTGTAAGTTGCGCGTACCAGACCATCAGTACCAATATTAATACCGGTTAAACGGCCAACCGCTAAACCATCTTGCTTTAATGAGGTTACTTCAAAATTAGAGGCAAACTGGGTTGGTTCATTCGAGTTTGGTCCTGTGTTATCTAAATTAAAATCGACAATAATCTCCTGAGATGGATCAGCGCCATTACTTAATATCGCCGCGTTCAATGGTGCGGTTTTAATAAGAGTAGGGTTTTGAGTATCGAAGTCACCACTCGGAGTAAAGGTTAATCGTGCGCCGTTAATACCCGCACCATTATTAACTGGTCCGGTAGGAATATCGACCAATATATTATCTACGGCAGAGTACATGTCCCAAGTATTCGGCGCTGACTTTATAAAGTAATAAGTCATTACATGGCTGTCGCCTAACGAATCAAAAATGGTTACCGAGGTCGAGTTGTTATAGGTTAGTGGGTCAGTATGGTCAAAGGCAAAAGCGGGTATAGCATCACCTGCAGGTAAATTCATCTTAACATCTACCTCACTTGTTTGTGTTGGTGCACCAGAAGCTGTCGGTATTTGTATTGGCGAGGAGGTACTTAGCGCGACCGATGAAGAAGAGCCATCAGCATTAACTGGAAAACCTAATAAATAACCACCGGAGGAATTAACGACAAAATTGCTGTCGTTTAATTTAAATTGACCGGCACGGGTGTAAGAAGTATCTAAACTGTCAATTTCAGGTACGGTGGCAAAAAAACCATTACCGGTAATGGCTAAATCAAGGGAGTTATTGGTAAATTGAATACTGCCTTGGGAAAACTGCTGAGCAACATCTGCCGTTAAAACGCCATCACCTACTTTAGTTTTACCTGAAGCCAGTAAAGATGCCGCATAAACATCAACAAACTCTGCTCGAGACTCTTTAAAGCCAACCGTGTTAACATTGGCAATATTATTTGATGTAACATCTAAGTCTTTTTGTGCGGCGTTTAGCCCGCTTAATGCAATATTAAATGACATAGTTTAATCCTCTTAAAAATTCGTTCGGCAACAACAAAATAATCTAATTATAATGTTGTAAACCCACTTAAATGCTTCACGGTTACAAACCGCTTAATGCACCAATAAAGTTAAATAACATAATCTAACTCTCTTAAAAATTCGCTACTTTGCTTAATGCCTGTCTAGCTAAATGCTGGTTAATGCTCGGCCAGGCAAGCCTATATT
>JALJPA010000278.1 GCA_022969215.1 Colwellia sp.
AACCATTGAGAGCATTCAACATAAAACTCATTAAACGAGGAAAAGTAAGGGTGCGATTTCGAGTGAAATTGGTAGGCTTTTTACGGTGATTTTCTAAAAACTCAGTTGAATGAATTTTATTGGTTAACTTTTGTACTATTTGAATTAAATACTGAACAGCTCATTAGTGACTTCTCTCTATTTTTAATTCACAGCTAGGTTATCAACTAGGTAACTTATTGTAAACGTGTAAATTAAGCTTAAGTTAATGACATTGATGTGCGCTAAGCGGACGTTAGAGGTGACAATATCGAGACTTCAGCTGTTCACTAAATTCATCATTGATTACGAGCGAAGTATCACTGTTACCATTTCGTTAGCCTTTAAAGCTGCCAGTCAGACTCACAATAAATCAGATGTGCCTTGGGTTCATCGGCTAAATTTAGTTTAGCGCCAGCTAAGCTGGCTTGATATTGAGCCAAGCGTATTTCATCTTTACCTTGCCACAAGCTTGCGTGGCTTATCTTAAAGTTGCTTAATACCTGAATTGCCTGTTCTGCTTGGCTAGCCTCGTAGTAGGCTCTAGCTAAAAAGCTTGCTTGCAAACGAGTAGTGATTTTTTCGTCTGCCATAGCTATTACCGCCGGATAATCACCACGTTCTAGGTGAATACGCATAATAGAATAATTACTATAAGCCAAAGTGGTTAACATGCTCAGCTGAATATTAAGGTTTTTAGCCTCAGTTAGCTGTACTAAGGCCAAATCAAACTGGCCCAATTCAGTATTTGCCCAACCAAGGAATACTAAGGCACTGGCATGTAATTCTTGGCTTGATGTGTTGGCAATGAATGTTTCTAAGGATGAAACAGCCAGATGCAGCTTTTTTTCCTCTTTGCCGTGACGACCAAGAGCGCTCTGATCTAAGCCCTGATCTAACTGTGCAAAAGCAAGATAAAAATTGCTCATTTCTGCTAAGTGCTTAGCGCCCAAAGTTTGTGCTATTGCTCGAGCCTGAGAAAAATAGCCGCTGGCGGTATGACCATTGTGTAGTTGCATTTGATAAAAGCCGGCATAATTTAATGCTTGTGCTAACTCATAGGGCTGCTGCAAAGTTTTATACAGCGCAAGGGTATGCTGTAATGCAGATGCTCGTGTTGCCAAATCAAAGCTATAGTTTTGCGCAATAGCAAACTGACTTGCTGCTATCATGCCTTGGTTGCCCAGTTGTTGGTAAAAGTTAAGTGCCTTCAGTAAGTTGGCTTGATTTTCTTGCAAATCGTTGTCAGGCGATTTCTCTAAGCCGGCATTGCTCGGCCTACCCAGATAAAATAGTTTATCTGCTTCAGCATATAGCTCGTTGTTAACAGCAAATAAACTGTGTGCTTTAGCCGACCATTCTTTATGCGCTGGCCAGTCATGTTTTTGCCAGGCTATGTTCGCTTTTAATCGATAACTGCGGACCATCTGTTTGGCATCACTTGCCGCTTCTGCTTTAGTGATCGCGATATTGACAGTGTTATCGACATCAACGGCGCCTCTGCGATAAGATATTTCAGCTAACCAATAGTGAATGAAGGCATCTAAGCTAGCATCATCTGCTAATGCGCTCGCCGAAATATTAGCAAACTCATGCTCTGCCTCTTGCCACAGCCCTAAATCAAAAGAGCTTCTGGCACTATAGGCTTGTGCCCAATGGTTTTCTTCTTCAAGCAAAAGAGCCGCTTGAAAATATTTTTTTGCACGAGCCGGGCCTTCTTTTTGTAGCGCTTGCATGCCCTGAGCTATGGCTTGAGAGGCAATTGGGTTGTCTTCTACACTTGCCAAAGGTCGTTTTTTATTGGGATCGAGCAAGTGTAATAACTGCTGACTTATGGATTGCAGTGCGCCAGGTAATGAAGGATAACTGATACTGCCTTGTTGAGTTTTACCATTAGCATAAATAATTTGAAAATCGAGCACCTGTTGGTTTTTGTGCAGCCTGACACTAGCAAATATCGCCGCTTCAATATTATGCTCTCGTAATAAGCTGCGTATATGAATGGGTAGGGTAGGCCATTGCAATTGTGCGTTAAGCAGTAAAGCATTTGCTACGGCCGGGGGAGTGACATGAAATATCTTGCCAGCTGTTGAGCCATGACGTTGTAAATCTATGGCTAACATGTCGGCTAAACCTAGCTCAAGCCAGGCCATGCTAGGTTTTTCTGTCGCGTTAATAAAGGGCAAGACCAATAAAGACTTAACAGCTGACTGTGCAGCGGTGGCTGGATTATCCTGTTGAGATGGTGTTGCTGTATTCTTGTTCAAGAGCAACAGCACAAGGAAAAATACTAATACAGCTGCTAGCGTTATATAGCGATTGCGTTGGGTATTTAAGTTCTTGCTTGAGTTATTGTTGCTGCTCTTTGATGTGGACTTATCGGGGGATTGAGTCGAATTTGCTTCGCACTCGTCAGTATGCTTTTCAACAACTAATCTTCTAACATCTTGTTCATGCTTTGTTGGTACCTCATCAACACTCACATGCCCAGTATTTTTTTTCACGGCATCTGTTTTGTTAACATCAGCAGAGTCGTTATGGCTTATAGCTGAAACTTCATGTATCCACTGATAACCACGTTGTGGAAAGGTTTTAATAAAGCTTGGCGCTTTGGCTTTGTCACCCAATGCGGATCTTAATTCACGAATACTTTGTGTTAACGAGTTTTCTCTATAATCGCCGTGTTGCCATAACTCAGTTAATAACTCTTCCTTACTGATAATACGAGTACTATTTTTTATTAAGTAAGCCAGTAAGTTGGCTACTTTATGCCGTAGCTGTATTTCAACTTGATTTTCTTTACTGTTTGGCAACTCTTCATCGAGCGAGGTAAGGCTGCCACGACATTCATCGAAATGAAATTGGCCGAACTGATAAATAGGCATGAAGTTTAATCGTTAACACTAGAGTGATTTACCGCCAATTCTACGATATCGCATGATGAAATGCCAAGTTAATTCGTTTTTTGTTTATTTAGGTGTAAACGTAATTGATTGTTTTATTTGAATAAATATCTACTGGTTTGGCTTTCTTACTATTTTATAATAATTTCATAAATATTTTAGCTAAATTTCACTTCGATTATATGTCGATTTCATAACATCGACTTTATTTTTCGGTATAACGTTTCCTACAAACTGTAAGCAGCAAATAACTAGCTCAAGTAATAGGGCATAAAATAGGGCAATTTAATGGAAACGATCATTCAATCAGCATTAATGGGCGGGCAACAGTCCTTGTACATAGTGGCAATAATCTTCGCCACTGGGGTGTTAACCAGTCTTACCCCTTGTGTATATCCGATGTTACCGATCACTGTTTCTGTCATTGGTAAACAAGCTCGCAGCCGTCAGCAGGCCTTTCTGCTTTCAATACTTTATGTGCTGGGTTTGGCCTTGGTATACGCAGGCCTTGGCATGTTAGCCGCCAGCACTGGGCAACTATTCGGCTCAGTTGCTAGCCACCCAGTGACCTTATTAGTTGTTGCCGTTTTTTGTTTGTTAATGGCCATGTGGATATTGGGCTGGATAACACTGCCTAGCCCAGAATTTTTATCCGTTACTCATTCAGCAGCCAACACAGCACCGAGCAAGCGCAAGTATGCTTGGTTAAACGTGTTTATTGCTGGCTGTTTATCTGGACTGGTCATGGCTCCTTGCACCTCACCTGTGTTAGGCATGTTGCTGATGTATGTTGCCAGTGATGGCGAACCACTTTGGGCTGGTTTATTGATGTTCACTTTTGCCATTGGTATGAGCACATTATTGATTCTTGCTGGTAGTTTCAGTGGCTTGCTATCGGCATTGCCTCGCTCTGGCCATTGGCTAAACACAGTTAAGTGGCTTATGGCACTACCTATGTTTGCTGTGGCAATTTACTTAATTATGCAAGCAAGCGCTGCTTTAACTCTTTTTTAGCCATTTTTTAATCATTTATCAATAATATTAGGAAAACATAATGGAAACTATTGTTAGCAAGAACACTCAAATTAGCACTAAAAACATCGGAAGGCCCATGACTAAAGAAATAAAAATAGCTGGGCATTATGCAAAAACAGTGACTGCAGCTAAGACACTGTTTATACCGGCAGTCATGTCGGTGTTAATGGCAACCGTTTCGGGGCATTCAGTTGCCGCTTCTCTAAAAATAGGCGATACGGCACCGTATTTTTCGGTAAAAACGATTAATGGAAAATCAGTTAATTTAAGTGACTTTACCAATAATAAACCTGTTTACCTTAAATTTTGGGCGACTTGGTGCACCTACTGCAAAGTGGAAATGCCACACTTGCAGGCTATCTATGATGAAAATGGTACTGAGATAGAAGTACTGACGGTAAATGTTGCGATGAATGATTCCATTGCCAATATTGAGAAGTTTTATCAAAAAAATGGCTTTGATTTACCGACAGTATTTGACCAAGGAGGTGCGCTGACCAGCAGCTATGGTGTGGTAGGAACCCCTTACCATGTATTGATTGATAAACAAGGACGAATTGCCTACCGAACATTTTTAGCAACCGATGAACTGGACGAAAAAATAGCCTTGTTGTCAAAAGAAAGTAACAGCGTAACAGTAAGTAATCGAGCAGCACAATGAAAATTATTACCATGATATCAGTAAACATCACAGCGTTCATCTTGGCTTTACTTACTTTGACAGCGATTAAGGCCACGGCACTAGGTGTCAGTGAACAGCTATTATATGAGCTAAAAACCTTTAGCGGTAAAGTAATTAAGCTAGATAAAAATAAGATAACTCACTTGGTATTTATTGATTTGTGGCGCAGTTATGAAGGTCAAGGTGATGAAAAAATGATTGCCACCTTACCTGATAAATTCTTACAGCAGAGTCAACAAATTTGGTTGCAACCTGAAATTAATGTCACCAAAGCACAATTGACTGAATTCCAGCAATACTTTCCGCAGATTAAGCCGTTAGTACTTGATGAGAAGTTCAGGTTAATGCGTGAGCTAAAAATATGGCAGTCTCCTTTTCATGTTTTGATTAGTGGTAATGAACAGGTGTTTTCTGGCGATGCTCAAGCATTATTGACCTTTATCGCCAAAGAGTACTCAGTTGATATAAATGCTGCTCGTTCCGCAAATTATAATGAAGATGTTGGTGGGGTGCCGGCGGAGCTGTTAGCAGCTGAGGAAATCGCAGGTAAGATAAAAACAATTAGTAATCAAGTGAAAGAATATAAACCTCTTGTTGGTGATTTAGCACCAACATTTTCTGCTAAAACCCTGACCGGAAAACAAGAAACA
>JALJPA010000279.1 GCA_022969215.1 Colwellia sp.
CCTATGTACTCGCCAGCTGCATCCATAATGGCGGTAACATTAAGCTCAAAGGATAAATGTTTGATTTGAATATCGGTTTTATACGGTAAGTTCTTTGGATCGTCGAGTAATTTACGTTGATGTGACGGCACTTTATGAAAACTGTCAATGTTAGTGCCAATAATCACCTCGGGATCGGCGACAAAACCAGGCCAATTCTCGGCAAAGGTCGCTTCATGTTCTTTCAGTAACGCTAAGGTGGCTTCATTGGCGTAGGTAATATTAAAATCTCTGTCGATCATAATATTGGCGGTACCCGATTGGTCAATAGCGCCTTGTAACTGGGCAGTTTTATTTTCTTGTGCACGCGCCGCGGTGACATCTTGCCATTCCAGCGCATTGCCTATGTAATCACCCTTAGCATCTAAAATAGCACTGACATTGAGTTCAAAAGATAAGTGTTTAACTTGAATATCGGTTTTAAAAGGTAAGTTACTCGGATCGTCGAGTAGTTTACGTTGATGTGACGGCACTTTATGAAAACCATCAATATTGGCCCCGATAAGAGCCTCTTCATTCGCTTCAAAACCAGGCCAGTTTTCTGCAAAGGTCTGTTCATGTTTTTTAAGTAAAGCTAAAGTGGCTTCGTTGGCATAAGTGACTTCGAAGTCTCGATTAATCATCATAAATGCAGTCGCTGATTGATCGAGTGCTCCTTGCAGTTGCACGGATAAATCGTTGCTTTTCTCATTTTTGACGGTATTCTTTTCCATGGTAGATCCTTTTGCTGACTGAGTTGTTGCGGCGGCATCAGCTGCGGCAATCATAGTAGTTGCTAAGGTTTGGTATACCACTGTCCAAGCCTTTTTAACGGGGGCGGTAAAGTCATCACCTAAACCAAGTGCTAAGGTTTTTAGTAATGCGGCACCAACCGTATCGTAATGTTCAGGCTCTGCGCCGTAGCGAAGATGTTTAGCGCCTAAATTTTGCACTGCAGGAATTAATTTATCTGGGTCATCAAGTAACTTAACGGCGGTATCAAGCATTGCCATTAATTTTTTGCCTTGATCAGCCATATCGTTGGGAAATAATGCTTTTAATGAAGGATCCATTTCAAACAAAGTTGTATAAAATATGTCTGCGGCTTGTGGCGCAATAGGTAATACTTTTTGCCAACTTTTTTGCACTAAACTTATTTGCTTCGGGTTCATAAGTTATTTTCCTGTGTGGTTATTTTTAATTTATTTTTAGTTAAATTTTAATTTAATTTTTATAATGGCTGATGGTGTAATAGCTCTCTTTTACCTTGGCTAGAAATTTTCTAGTTAAGCACTTGATAAGGTTGGTGCAGAGGTTGTTGACACTTGACTAACCTCTACGTTAGCGGTCACTTGCTCAAGCTTTGCTTCACTCTTATGAACAGTGCGATATAAGTCGTCTTCATTTAATAGCGAGTCACTATCAAGTAAAATAATTAGCTTTTCATCGACTGAGGCTAGCCCTTTTAAGAAGCAGCTATCTATATTGCTACCAAAAGTAGGTGCTTGGCTTATAGACTTGCTGGTAAACTTGTAAACTTCTGAAACTGCATCAACAACAATACCGACCACCATAGTGGTTGCTTTAGACTGTTGGCGTAAAATGATGGTGACGGTTTGCTCATTGTACTCAAGGGTTGGTTGACCAAAGCGTAAACGTAAATCAATAATAGGAATGATTACCCCCCGTAAATTAATTACCCCTTTGATATAACCTGGTTTATTAGGAAGTTCGGTAACAGAGCTCCAGACACGAATCTCTTGCACACATAGAATGTCAACGCCATACTCTTCTCCTTGCAGTATGAAAGTAAGATATTCTTGTTCTATATCAGTCATGCTATTTCCTTAAACAAAGTAGTTACGGTATTACTAACGGTGATAAGTAACTGTTATATATAACCGAAAAATTTATACGGCTGCTTACAGCCGATGCCTCGGTAAAACTAACTATGCAGGCTATGCTTTTCTACTTTTTGCAAATGATTAACATTAAGTATGGTTACTACCTTTTGTTCACTATTAATTAAACCATCGATATATTGTTGGCCAACACAACCACCAAATGCGGGTGCCGGTTTAATATCAGCATTATCAACATTAAGTACGTCAGACACAGCATCGACCACAAAACCAATGGTGCGTGTTGACTCTTCACTTTGGTAAGTAAGCACAATGACGACCGTAGTTTCTAAATAGCTCGCTTGACCAATACTAAATTTGAGGCGTAAGTCGACAATAGGCACGATAATTCCTCTCATATTGATGACACCTTTAATATAACTTGGCGCATTAGGAATTTTTGTTGGTTGCTCCCAACTTCTAATTTCTTCGACACACAAAATATCAACGGCATATTGCTCTTGTGCTAATAGAAAAGTTAGATACTGATCGCCGCTGGTAATGAAGTCGACACCTTCCATAGCGTTCTCACCTTCAGCGGGAATATCTTGGGCCATCGCTTGAATATTCATAAACAAACCTCCGCGGTTACACTGCTATTTCCGTCAGTTTTTACTCGTTGGGCTTGTTGAGCTTGCTCTAACGCCATATGAATAATACCCGGTATATCTAGAATCATAGCGACGGAGCCATCACCAAGGATTGTTGCCCCAGAAATACCAGCAACTTGTTGATAATTATCTTTTAAGCTTTTAATCACCACCTGCTGCTGGGCAAGTAAATCATCAACCATCAAGCCTATTTTTTGGCCATCGGCTTCAACAACAACCAGTAACGCTCTATCTATCTCTGTACATTCTGTGGCTAAATTGAACAGTTGATAAATCGGTAAAATGGGCACATTGTCATCGCGTAATCGGTACAGCACCATATCGCCAGAAACACGATTAATCAGTTTGTTATCAATTTGCAGTGATTCAACAATGGCAATAAGTGGGATGATGTAGGTTTCGGTGCCCACCTTAACGAGTTGTCCGTCTAAAATGGCCAATGTTAGCGGTAAATGCACCTTAAAGGAGCTGCCTTTACCGAGCGTAGATTTAACTTGAATTCTGCCACCAAGTGATTGAATATTGCGCTTAACCACATCCATGCCAACACCACGGCCGGATATATCGGTGACTTCTGCCGCGGTTGAAAAACCCGGTTCGAATAACAAGTCATACACTTGGCTATCCGTTAATATGGCATTCGCTTCAATAAGCCCTTTTTCTACCGCTTTTGCTAACACCGTTTCTCGGTTAATACCGGCGCCATCATCGTTAATTTCAATAACAATATTGCCACCTTGATGATAAGCATCTAAAGAAATGGTACCTTTTCTTGGTTTGCCATTAGCAACTCTAACGTCGCCTAACTCTATACCGTGGTCAGCAGCATTTCTCACTAAATGTACTAATGGATCGCCAATTTGTTCCATTACCGTTTTATCTAATTCTGTTTGCTCACCTTTAATAACGAGTTCCATTTCCTTACCCGTTTTTATCGCTAGGTCATGAACAAGGCGAGGAAAGCGATTAAAGGCAAAACTTATCGGCAACATACGAATTCGCATGACACTTTCTTGTAATTCTTTGGTATTTTGTAATAACTGCTCAAGACCGCTGGTGAGCCGTTCAACTTTTTCCATTTCAAAATCGTTACCCAATTCTGACAACATAGACTGGGTGATAACTAATTCGCCTACTAGGTTAATTAAATTATCGACTTTATCTACGCCGACCCTAATTGAACCAACCTCAGTTTTTCCTTTTCCTTTATCTTTAGTTTTAGTTTTAGAGGTTATGTTGTTATCTTCGGCAGTAGAGTCAATAACCAGTTCGGCTTTAGGGGGCTGAACTGCAATCTCTTGAGTAGACTTTTGACTGGTATCTGGCTCTGTTTGCTGTTCATTATTTGTTTGAGTACTTGATGACGTGGTTGATGACGTACTTGCAGAGGTATCTGATGGTTTTTGTATTGGCACTAATTCTAATAAACATTCATCTTCAACCCATTCAAAGATTTCTATAATCTCAGCTTCACTCGCTTCAGTATGAAGTGTTAATTGCCAGCTTAAATAGAGCTCTTGCGCATCAATATCCTTTAGTGCCGGTAAATCTTGGGTATCGGCACAAAGTGTTAACTGGCCTAGTTCGGCTAAAGCACTGAAGAGAAAAATGGGGTCATTGCCCGTTTTTGCTAAACTATGCTCCGGAATGAAATTAATGGTATAGCCACAGATGTTTGTTGCTTCGACATCAGTTTTACTCAGGCCTTCATCTGCTGAAGTCGGCTCATCACCAAGCGTTTCAGCTAAACGCTTAGACGTTTGATCAACCTTATCCTGGTCATACTCTTCATCATCCCGTGCGGCTTCTATTAACAACCGCATACAGTCGACAGATTCGAGCAATATCTCGGTATCTTTGCTAGTGACTTCTCGTCGGCCATCACGCATTTCATCAAGTAAGGTTTCTACTAGATGAGTAAACTCGGTAACGTTATCAAAACCAAAGGTTCCTGCCCCGCCTTTAATTGAGTGCGCAGCTCTAAAAATTGAGTGAATAGTTTCATTATCACCCCGTTGTAAATCTAATAATCCAGACTCCATTACCTCGAGTCCTTCAAAGCTCTCTTCTAAGAAACTTGGAATAAATTGTGATAAATCAACACTCATAACTGATTACCTACTCTTTCCTTGTCAAAATTCGGGACATTATCACGATAGGGTACTTGTATGATAAGTACCTAAGATAAGTATGTTACTAAACGGTTAAACAGAATTTTTATACTAACAGTGTCACTTAACCACTCGTTTAATGGTGGCCAACAATTTTTCGGGGTTAAAAGGTTTAACCAACCAACCGGTTGCGCCAGCCGATTTCCCTCGCATTTTCATATCTGCAGAGCTCTCGGTTGTTAACATCAAAATAGGGGTAAATTTAAAATCAACGAGTTTGCGTAATTCAGTACATAAACTAATGCCATCCATATTGGGCATATTTACATCTGAAATTACCAAGTCAAAATTATTGCTTTTTGCTTTAGCCAAACCATCTTGACCATCTTTAGCTTCGACGGTTTGGTAGCCGGCACTTTTTAAGGTAAAACTGACCATATCTCTTATTGAGTTTGAGTCATCAACAACTAGCACTTTAGTCATACTGGTTTCCTCATCGTTTAATGCATCGTAGTTTTGTGTTGTTAGAGTTATTTATCATAGGAAAAACCAAGATCTCAATCCTTGATATATTGCAATAAAATGGCATCTTT
>JALJPA010000028.1:0-25356 GCA_022969215.1 Colwellia sp.
TACTTGAGATAAACCTGTTGCATTTAACTCGGTATGGCTATAGCGCAATCCGCCAATAATAGTTGCTTCGATGTCACCCATCATGAAATCATAAGAAGCATCAATATAAGCTGCAGTCACTATTTCTTCTACGTCCCACGAATTACCCGACATTGGCGCTGCATATCCGCCATTAGCAACTAAAGAATCATACTCCGGACTACCATTATCAATCCAATTACTCGAATCATTGATATAACTAATTACCGCATCTCTATCAATATTGAACATATCTTGATTTGAATCTGCTGGTGCACCTAACGCAGCAGAATCAACACTTAAAACACCATTAAAAAGTTGCTCATATCTGCCATCCCCTAAATTAAACAAGCCCCATGATCTGTGCATGTAACGCCCAGCATCGAATGGTGTTTCGTAATCCACACTTTCTTTTTGAGCCGTTTCATAAGCAAAACCAGTTCTGATAGTGAGGTCATCATATGAAGTGATCAGTAAATCAGCATGTAAATCTAAATTCTCTGCTGAAATATCCTCACCTATAAACCAATGACGCCCTATCTTTAAAGCTCTTCCAGTAGCATCATTTGCAATTTGAGTAGGATCTTGAGCAAGGACGTAAGGCACATCAGCAGCTAAGTCAACATTAATATCCTGCCCTTGATACGATTCAAAACTTAGTCGAGAATCTAAGCCAGGGTTATCCTGTGTTGATGATGACCAAGCCGCATCAAGCGTTAAATGCATATCATCATTGATTTGATATTCCGCATTAGCGCCAAGCATTTGCGTTTCTGTATCACGGAAAAAGTCTAAACGGTTATAAGCTGTAGTAGTTGCACCATTAGTTGCGTAAGTAAGCACTCCATTACTGTCTACCACTGTATTAGATTCTGCAGCAACAATATCAGCATATGATTGTGGAACTTCACCATTAGCTACTGCTGCCGATAAGTCAGTACCTCGAGGTTCATATATACCACCTAGCCAATTACTTTTCTTATTAACTGTTTTCACAACATCAAACTTTGAGTATAAGTAATCAACTGTAATATTTAACTTATCGCTAGGTTGATACTGAAAAACTGCATTGAGGCCTAAACGCTCTCGATCTTCATTAACCACATTGCGGTTTAATTCAATTGGGCGGTAGTTGGTTTCACCGTTGTAAGCAGCATTGCTGTATGGTTGCCAAGCGCTTACAGGATATGTACCACGGTAAACACTTGCGGTACGAACACCACCATTATCGGTTTGATAAGTTCTATTTTCTCGTTTCTGATAAGTAGCACCAAATAAAATACCTACTTTATCATCTGCAAAAGTATTACTAATTAAAAAAGAACCTTGAGGACTAGTTGTTTCAGCATTTTCTTCATAACTAGCCTTTATATTACCGGCTATATTTAACCCAGCATTATCAAGTGGACGAGCAGTTTTAATGTCAACCGTACCACCTAAGCCACCTTCACTCAAACCTGCTGATTGTGTTTTGTAAACCACCATCTCACTAACAAGTTCAGCTGCGATAGTATCAAAGCTGAAAGCACGTGTAGGTTCGTTGTTTGCAACATGACGACCATTTAGCAATACTTGGTTAAACTCTGGTCCTAAACCACGAATAGTAATATAACGACCTTCGCCACCATCTCTATCAATAGAAACTTCAGGAATACGTTGGAGTGCTTCGGCTAAGTTTGCATCGGGAAATTTCCCCATATCCTCAGATGAAACTGCATCTACAATGTTGCTAGCGTTTCTTTTAACAGCAAGGCCAGCAACAATACCACCACGAATACCTGTTACTTGGATTACCTCTACTTCCTTTTCCTTAGCCACTTCTTCTGCAGCATTAGCAGCAGACATTGTAAGTGATGAAAAAATCACTGCGCTAGTTGCTAAAGCTACTTTGCTCAGTTTGAAACGAGAATTGGCGGTTGTTTTATTGGTCTTCATATTTGTTCCCCTCTACCTTAATTAGTGTAATTTTTATTTTTTATGCTTTATTATTCATGTCTTATTAACTTTAATAACCCAGTAACCAATAAATACGAAAGCCACTGAAAGACAAGTTATCGTGAGTGAACTTAATACACCCCATAAAAAAAGTCAATTAAAGAAGTTACCTTTCTAAACATTATTTTACACTTTTAAAACATATATAAATAATGACAATAATTATTATAAACAGAACCGTTTTTGCTTTATAAACACCACCAACCATCTAATTAGACTGCAATTTAAAAAAACAAGCAGTCAATAACTTAAGGTTCTTACTGTACTTTTAATACAGCTAAATTCTGACAAAACTCTCTACCAATGCGGGATTGAGTGATACGAATACTCGACATCCCTAACGGAACTTGTAATAAAATTTAACCATCACACCACGTAATGAAACCCAGTGAAGGGCAGTAACAATAATACCGGCTTATTTATTATATATAAAATAACACATGGAGGTATTCAAAGAAACATGTAAATTTTAATTGAATTTATCACACCATTTTTCTTCATTATTCCCCTAGAACAATATGAAAAACCTACAACATATAAGTGCCGTGCTGTAATTCGCGAAAATTTAACTAACAGTTTTTACAAAAAATAATAGAAGTAATGTATACACACAAGAACTGCAGCTACTGGACAGTTGGCGTACACCAACGCCAACAAAAAGCTATCGTGACTTCATTCAAACTATCGGTAACCTAGTGATAGATGCTAATTCTCGTTATTAAACAAAAGCGATTATAGGTATTGGCATGCCTGATATTATTGATAAAAATGGCTTGGTTAAGTCTGCTAATGTGCCTTGTTCAACAGGAAAAAAAATCATAGAAGACCTAAATGAGGCTTTGCATTGTAAAGTTTCTGTTGGCAATGATTGTCGACTGTTTGCTTTATCTGAAAGTGTTGGTGGCGCTGGTGATGGCTATAAAAGGGTGTATGGCGCCATTATAGGTACAGGTGCTGCAGGAGGGTTTTGTATTGATGGACAACTTTATAATGGTCGTAGTGGTTTTGCCGGAGAGTATGGTCATTTACCGGTATCGGTTTTTTAATCGATAAATACGATTTACCCATTAAAACATGTGGCTGTGGGTTAACCGGTTGTTATGAAGCCTATGTATCAGGTCCAGGCCTTGCGTGGATATATCAACATTTTGGTGCTAAAAACCGTGATACTTATCATTTTGTTCAACAGCTAGATGCGGGGGATGAAATTGCTAAAGTGGCATTCAATTGTTATATGGACTTGTTAGGCGCTTCGTTCATTTTATCTTATGACCCCGATATTATTGTTGTCCCTGGAGGTGTTTCAAAGATAGATCAAGTTATTGAGTCACTACCTCGTTTCGTTAATAACCACCTTTTTTTCAGGTGTTCACTGCCCTCCTATTAAAAGAGTAAAGTACGGTGATTCTAGCGGCGTTAGAGGTGCCGCAATTTTAAGGAAACAACTTAATGAAAAATAGCACTTATTACTTACATTCCGAAAATGTCTATACCGAAACTGACATTATTAGGGATTGTTATGTACTCATTAAGGAAGGGGTAATTACTGATATAACCCAAACGCCTACTGATAATATCGCCATTGTAGAATTAGGTAACTTAAACCTGATGCCTGGTTTTTAGATTTGCATATTCATGGCCGAGAAGGCGCCGATGTAATGGATGCTACTCCTGAGGCTATCGAAACTATTTCTACTTCATTAGCAAAACATGGCGTAGTAGGATACTTAGCAACAACCATTACTTCTACATGGGACAATACCTTAGCGGCTTTTGAAAATATTGGGAACTGCTATAAAGCGCAACCCAGTGGGGCACGAGTACTGGGTGCCTATAACGGAGGGTTATTCTTTACCGAAGACCATAAAGGTGCTCATGATGAACAATATTTTTTACCCTTAAGTAAAGACAATATTGACGCCATCATCAATGCAACTCAAGGAGCGCTTAAGGTTGTTACCCTAGCGCCTGAATTACCTGGTTCAGAAGACATAATTCGCTATTTATCAGCAAAAAACATTAAAGCTATGCTTTGCATCTAGTATATACAAATTAGAGTTAGTTTTTTTCAAATGTAAATCATATAAAAAACATCCCTGTATTATTTTATAAAAAAACACTGTTTTCATGATGAAAATATAGATTTATTCACTAATACCTGTAACATTAGGTATAAATACATCTCTATAATATTATCTAAAATCATTAACCTAATGCATGGAAAGAATGGCGTGAACGATAAAACCTATTTATTTAAACAATCTATTAATCGAATGCTTCAACATATTATCGATCTCCCAAGTGGGCAGAATATTATGGCAAATGATATTGAGCTGACAAAGCTATTAAGCATTAGCCGCACTACGGTTAGATCATGTATTAAGCATTTATGTGAAGCTGAAATTATTAAAAGAGATGGTCCAAATAAAGTTGTATTACGCCAACCTATTCAAATTGACTTCTTCAATATCGAAAATAAAAGCTCCACAAAAGACGTTCAAATAGAAAAGTACTTTCTAGACCTTATCAATACAGGTAAATTACTACCTGGCGACCGTTTTTCAGAGCTTAACCTCGCGAAGAATTCCGGCTGTACCACGATCACAGTACGAGAGTTTTTAATTAAATTTTCAAATAATGGTTTGATAGAAAAAATTCCTCGTGGCCGTTGGAGAATGGTTGAGTTTGATGAAGAGTTTGCTCGAGAATTAGTATCATTTAGACAAATGGTAGAGATGCGCGCTATTACAGAGTTATTAAAGTTGCCTATGGATAATCCTATTTGGCAAGAACTTGAAGAGTTATTGACCCGACATAAAGTAGTAAGAGCTGATATGGAGAATCGCTATTTAGAATTTCCAGACTTAGACAAATGCCTACATTATGCGATCAAAAAAAGTACAAACAATCGCTTTACTAACCAATTCTACGATATTGTCTCTTTCATTTGTCATTATCATTATCAGTGGGATAAAACAGGAGAGCTTGAGCGTTTTACTGTCGCTATAGATGAACACATAGATATATTAAATAACCTTATCACTCATAATACCGCTGGGGCAATTATGAGTCTGGAAAGGCATTTACAATCGGCTGAAACGACCTTACTCCGTTGTGTTCATGGCTTAGAAAGTTAGCAATAATTAAATGAAATTGGTATTAGTTTAAAAGCACTGTTTAAAAACAAATCAGATACTCATTGAAACAAAAATAGGATAGATATAGACTTTAAAGTCTGTATCTATCCTATCAAAGTTAACTCGTGCTAAACGTGATTTACAGATGAACTTTCAGCTTGCTTTAAAACGAATCTATTAACGAACTTCGATTTAAATCGCCAATACATTTCGCACCTGTCAAAGTCATTGCAACTCGCATTTCTTTTTCATAGATATCAAGCAAGTTCTCAACACCTTGCTGGCCTTGCGCAGCTAACGCATAGATATATGAGCGACCCAACATCGCACAATCAGCCCCCAATGCAAGCATACGCACAACATCAAGTCCTGAGCGAATACCTGAGTCGACAAAAATTTTCAGATCACCTTTCACCACATCAGCAATAGCAGGTAGGGCCTTCGCTGAAGATAATACGCCGTCTAATTGACGACCACCATGGTTTGAGACAACAATACCATCAGCACCAAATTTCACTGCATCTTTGGCATCTTCAACATCGAGTATACCTTTGATAACCATAGGGCCATCCCAAAACTCTCTGATCCATTCCAAATCTTTCCAAGAGATAGATGGGTCAAAGTTATCTCCTAACCAACCAATATAGTCTGCCAAATTAGTTTTCTCGCCACGATAAGCTGAAACATTACCTAAATCGTGCGGTTTGCCAAAT
Source organism: Colwellia sp. (assembly GCA_022969215.1). Lineage (GTDB taxonomy): Bacteria > Pseudomonadota > Gammaproteobacteria > Enterobacterales > Alteromonadaceae > Colwellia. The sequence goes on from JALJPA010000028.1 coordinate 5,864, forward strand.
ACTCCGACATCAAATGCCCAATGAGGGTGACACATCGCTTGAAAAATTCGTCTCGGTGCTGCAAAAGAACCACTCATACCAGAATGCATATCGCGATACCTTGCACCAGGTATAGGCATATCAACCGTAAACACCAATGTTGTGACACCCGCGGCTTTTGCGCGTTCCAAGACATTTTTCATGAAGCCTCGGTCTTTAAGAACATATAACTGAAACCACATAGGACGTGATATTTCTGGTGCCACTTCTTCAATAGGACACACTGATACCGTCGACATAGTAAATGGAATGCCTTTATTTTCTGCCGCTTTAGCCGATAGCACTTCTCCTCTACGTGCATACATACCAGTTAAACCAACCGGAGATAACACAATAGGAAGAGCGAGTTTTTCGCCAAAAACTTCAGTACCTAAACTGAGTTCAGACATATTGTTTAATACCCGCTGCTTTAACGCAATGTCAGCTAAATCGTCAACATTACGTGCTAATGTTCGTTCATCATAAGAGCCTCCATCAATATAGTGAAATAAAAAAGGAGGCAGTTTCTTTTTGGCTGCATTGCGATAATCTGTAGGAGCAGAAATAATCATGGGAATTCTCTTTTAGTTTCTTTGTCTGTTAGGTTTTACTTATTAACCTTTGTATCGTTCAACCGTTTGTTGTTGTTCACCAAGTCCTGAAATACCTAAACGCATGGTGTCACCTTCTTTTAAATATTTAGGCGGATTAAACCCTAAACCAACACCCGGAGGTGTTCCTGTACTGATAATATCACCCGGTTGTAAACTCATAAACTGACTGATATATGAAATCAAGAAAGGAACTTTGTATACCATAGTACGAGTATTACCGTCTTGAACTCGTTCGCCATTTAGCTCTAACCAAATGTCTAATTCATTTGAATCGGTAATTTCATCTGTGGTGACTAAATAAGGACCGATTGGCCCAAAAGTATCACAGCCTTTACCTTTACACCATTGGCCTTCTTTTTCTATTTGAAATTCACGTTCAGACAAGTCGTTGATCACACAGTAACCGGCAATATGATCTAAAGCATTTTCTTCGGTCACGTATTTTGCTTCTTTACCGATGACTACGCCTAATTCCACTTCCCAATCTGATTTCTCTGATTTAGGCGGCATTACTACAGTGTCATTAGGGCCTATAATTGATGAGGTTGCTTTCATGAATAAAACCGGCTCAGATGGCACAGCCATTCCTGACTCTGCTGCATGATCCGCATAATTTAAACCAACACAAATAAACTTACCAACTTTAGAAATGGCAGGGCCTACGCGGCTATTTTTATCTATTACCGGTAATGTACTTAAATCTAGTTTAGCGATTTTTGCTACGTTGCCATCGGCAAATAAGCTACCATCAATATCTGCTACATGTGCCGATAAATCTCTAATATTACCTTCTTCATCTAAAATTGCTGGTTTTTCTTGGCCAACGTCACCGACTCTCATTAATTTCATTTTCTTTCCTAAATTTTAATTTACTAAATATTAATTTACTAAATATTAATTTACTAAATATTAATAATCTAATTACTAGCCCTATGGCTACTTGTTTGGCATGGGATTAAAGGGTGAAAACATTGTCCATCAACAGCCATTTATCATCGCCTTTAGCCCAAGGAAGTTGTTGCTGGAAACGCCACATAAGCTGCTCCCATTCAACAACTTTAGAATCAGCTAGATCAGCCATTTTTTTTGCTTCAAATGAAAAACTGTTATTTACCACCATGATCATAAATAAGCGATTACCGACAAGAAAAATATCGAGTTCTTCTATACCCGCGCCTTTAATACTGGTAACAATTTCTGGCCACACTTGTTCAGCTTGATGATGCTTTTTATATGTTTCAATTAGCTTTGGATCATCTTTGAGATCTAGAGTAAAACAGTGTCGGGTAGTCATAAAATACAGCGCCTAATTTGTATATTTGTTTGTTTATTTGGTTAAGCTTTGTTGTGAGCGTTTGCCATAAAGCGCAATTACAACAAAACATAGTAACGGTAAAACAAATGATGCTTTAGTTGCTGAAAAACCCTCAAAAACCATTTTCATATCTATAATTGATGCTTGCGCCATGGGTAAAAAAGTACCTCCAACAATAGCCATAATAAGACCAGCAGCGCCCAATTTAGCATCATCGCCAGTACCCGTTAATGCAATACCATAAATGGTAGGAAACATTAATGACATACAAGCTGAAATTCCGACAAGCGCATACATACCAGCCAAACCATCAAGAAAAATAGTAGCACCAGTAAACAACATCCCACCTGCTGCTAAAACCATAAGCAGCTTACCTGGGTTGATATACTTCAACAAAAATGTACAGATAAAGCGGCCCAAACAAAAAATAACCATGGCATAAATATTAAACATTTGTGACTTAGCTTCAGCGGCTTGCTCTGTTAAACCCAACTTAATGAATACTTCGGTGCCATAATGAATAATGAAAGTCCAACACATAATTTGTGCGCCAACATAAAACATTTGCGTAACAACACCTTCACGGTAGTTTTGATTTGACAATAAACGTTTGAAAGTACCTTTAATATCTAAACTGGTAGATTTCTCTTCTGTTATTGGCATTTTCTTAAAAGCAATGATTAACAAGACAACAACTACAACGGCGCCAATGGCAAGGTAAGGATCTCTGATCACAGTTAAATCGTTCGCGGTAATAACTGAAAGTTGCTCTAAAGCACTTTGTGAACCATCAGCAGCTAATTCTCTACGCTCGGCATCAGTTGCAGGATTCAACTTTTGAATAATAAATTGCGTTGCAACAAACATCCCTAATAAAGAACCTACGGGATTAAAGGCTTGTGCCAAGTTTAATCTTTGTGTCGCTGTTTCAGCTGGCCCCATAGAAAGGATGTAAGGGTTAGCGGTAGTTTCTAAGAAAGACAATCCGCAAGTCATGACAAAGAAGGCGAACAAAAATGGTGTAAAGGCTTGTGCACCTGCAGCAGGTATAAATAAGAAGGCACCTAAAGCATAAAAAGCTAACCCCACCATTAAGCCGGCTTTGTAAGAGAATTTTTTAATAAATAAAGCAGCTGGAATAGCCATAGCACCATAGCCGCCATAAAAAGCCACTTGCACCCAAGTGCCTTCTGCCGCGGACATTTGTAATACTTTAGAAAACGCTTTCACTAAAGGGTTAGTTATGTCGTTTGCAAAACCCCATAAAGGAAAACATAAGGTGATTAAAATAAAGGAAACAAGGTATGCTTTGGGTACTACTTCAACTGAAGAGTTCATTACTTTAGGGTCATTCATTGCGCTTTTAACGGCTTTGGTATTGATGGTTTGTTCAGTCATAATAGGTCTCTTATATTATTGTTTTTGTTGATACATCAGAGCTAATAATTTAATTATTCAGTGTGACAAAACCGCCGTCGATAGGAATATTACTACCGGTAATAAATGCCGCATCGTCCGAACACAAAAAGCTGATTAACGCGGCCATTTCATTTACGGTTCCCATACGTCCAATGGGCTGGCTTTTTGACAGTTTCGTAAATACTTCTTCTTGATTGTCAGGATAGTTTTTCGCGATAAAATTATCGACAAAAGGGGTATGAACACGAGCTGGAGAGATACAATTACAACGGATACCGTGATCAATATAATCTCTAGCAACGGAATAAGTCATGGTAAGTATTGCTCCTTTACTCATTGAATAAGCAAATCGGTCTTCAATGCCAACGGATGCTGCTATTGACGCTATATTAACAATAACGCCTGATTTTCTTTCCTTCATTGAACTAATCAATGAGGACATCATATTGTATGCGCCTTTAACATTAACGTTATAGACTCGGTCTAAGTCATCTTCTGTGGTATTCTCTAAATTGCCAACATGAGCAATACCAGCATTATTTATCAAGATATCAATCGGATGATCTTTTAATATTGAGCCAACAACCTCTTTAACTTGAGCATTACTCGCGATGTCACATTGATAGGCACTGGCTTTACCGTCAAATTTAGCAATCATGGCTTTTGTTTCATTTGCTGCATTCATATCTAAGTCGACAATAATAATATGAGCACCTTGCTCAGCGAGTTTTAATGCTGTGCTTTGACCAATACCACTACCCGAACCGGTGATCAGTGCATATTTTTCATTAAACTTATTACTCATGTTAAAACCTACTTTTTATCTATTAATTTGTATTCAAGACACTTTAAATTCATTCGAGGCCATAAAAGTTTTGTGCAGTCATACACAAAATTGACTGTTTTTCTTTTACTGATAACGGCTCAACAAAAGTCTCAACTTGTTTCATCCAAGACATATAACCTGATGAAAGATTAACTACTGGCCAATCACTACCCCACATAAGACGTTCAGCACCAAAACAAACTAACAGATGTTTCATATAAGGGGCTAGTTGATCAAAATCGGGGTTAATACTAGCTTCTGTCACCAAACCTGATAACTTACAAAAGGCGGATGTTTCTCTGGCAATTAACGCTATTTTCTCAAACCATTCTGGTGATGAGTTGTCAGCTATTCTGGGTTTTGCACCATGATCGATAACAACGCTAAGATCAGGATATCTTTTCAATAAAATGTATAAAGCATCTAATTGCTCAGGCAAAACTAAAGCATCAAACGTTAAATTATTTTTTATTAAGTATTCAAATACCGGAGCAAGCTCTTCTTTTAGCATCCACTGAGCATCTTCAATATCCTGTATCATCGGCCTTATGCCTTTGAAATAGGAATTTTGATTAAAAACGTCAAGCTGTGAAACTGCCTGTCCACTTGCCATATCGACCCAGCCAACAACACCAGCAACAAATTCAGTTTCATTCGCCACTTTTAACATAAATTCTGTTTCTGCTGTTGTTGTCGCCGCTTGTACTAGTACGGTTTTATTTACCTGAGCTTTGTCCAATAGTGGCGCAAGATCATCGGATAAAAAGTCTTTATATAGCAGTTCCAGCTCTGGCGTTAACCAAGTGTAATCACCACGAGATAATTGCCAGAAATGTTGGTGTGAGTCGATGCGCATCATAAATTACTCTGCAACACCTGTTGGTACTGGGACTTCAGGGGATAAAATCCCGACATCTTGTAAGGTCTGCCAAAATTCACTCGGAATATTAACCTGCATTTGCTCAACGGTTGTTTGCACTCTATTGGCTGAACTTAAGCCTGGGATAACACTCACTACCGCCGGATGTGCTAATGGAAATTGTAACGCCGCTGCTGCCAATGGTACATTAAAGTCTTGGCAAACATCTTCTATCGAAGCGACTGTTTTAATGATGGTTTCATTAGCCGGCTGATAATTGTAATGTGGTACTACGTCCTTACGGCGAACACCTGTCGCTAAAATCCCTGAGTTATAAGGACCACCTAAAATAATCGAACTGTTTTCTTTCACGCAGCGGGGTAAAAAACTTTGCAGCGCTTTTTGCTCTAACAAGGTGTAACGTCCAGCCAGTAAGAAACAATCAAAGTGTCCGTGGTCCATCGCTTGTTCACACACTTCATATTCATTAACACCAAGACCTATAGCAGAAACAAGCCCTTGAGAGCGTAATTCGTCCATAGCTTTATAACCACCTTCCATCGCTATTTTGAATAAACGATTATGATCATCACCATGGGTTGCTCGGCCAATATCATGCATATACAAGATATCAATTTTAGATAAACCAAGTCGCTGAATGCTGTGCTCAAATGAGCGCATAATGCCATCGTATGAATAATCATATTTAGGGTCAAATGGCATAGGCGAACAAAAGCCATATTTATCTTCAGCTTTAGCGCAAGGTTCTAAAATACGACCAACTTTTGTCGATAAAACATAGGATTTAGCATCGTATTCTCTTAAAGCATCACCAACTCGGCGTTCACTCAAACCAAAACCATAAAAGGGAGCCGTATCAAACTGATTAAGCCCTAACTCCATCGCTTTTTTTATACTGTTTCGAGCATCTTCATCAGCCATTGGGCGATAAAGATTACCAAAGGTCGCCGCACCAAAACCTAATTCAGTAACCTGTAAATTGGTGTTACCTATTTGTCTTTTTTTAAACATGGTTATCTCAATTATCTAGCCGTGGGCAAACAAGAAGGGCCAATAGCTTCAAACTTCTTATAAGTTAAAACAAATTCTTGATGGCCTAACTCTTCAGACTTGGTCTGCTGCCCTTGGGCAACTTGCTTAACGAGTTGATATATTTCATCACCCACTTGGGCAACCGTGGCTTCACCTTTGATAATTTTCCCGGCATTGATATCCATATCATCGGATAAGTTGTCATACGTTTCAGGGTTTGCACAGACTTTAATAACTGGCGAAATTGCTGAGCCCACTACCGAGCCGCGGCCGGTAGTAAATAAAGTAAGATGGCAACCAGAGGCGATCATTTCGACAATTTCAGCATTATCAACAATGTTCGGAAAACCAAACATCGGTTCACCATCAGGGACAACATCCATTAAATACAAACCGCCTTGAGTAGGAATATCACCTGGTTTTATTAGACCATGAATTTTTGAGCTACCTGATTTAGCATAAGCACCCATCGATTTTTCTTCTTGCGTTGATAAACCGCCTTCAGCGTTGCCAGGGGCAAAGCTTCCATAACCCATAGTGGTATAGTATTTTTCGGCTTTTTCAACCGACTGCATTATTTCTTCACCAAGCTCTGGGGTTATTGCTCTCTCTGCCATGATTTGCTCACAGCCAATCAACTCGCCCGTTTCTTCAAAAATACAAATAGCATTTTGTTCAATTAATCTATCGAAACAGTGACCAACGGCAGGGTTTGCACCAATACCACTGGTGCCATCTGAGCCTCCGCAAATAGTACCCACAACTAGCTCACTCATCTGCATAGGAACAACGTCTACTTGACTCGCTATACCAACTAAATCATTGATACATGCCAAGCCTTTTTCAATAGTTTTTTTAGTGCCACCATTTTTTTGAATAACCAAGGTTTCAACCGATCGGCCGCTTGCCTTAATAGTATTGCTAAGTTGCTCACGGTTAAATCCTTCGCAACCTAATGAAACGATTAGCACACCAGCTACATTAGGGTGAGTACAAAGCCCCTCCATGATTTTGAGGGAATATTCATTTGGATAACAACCAGGGAAACCAATTAACTGCACACTATCACTTAAACTATCATCAACTATTTTTCTGGCAACATGATGAGCACATTCAACCAAGTAGGTTACTAAAATAATATTACGAATGCCCTTACGGCCATCAGCTCTTAAATAACCTTGCATCATTCTTCCCCTGCTCTATTTTGACGAGTGTGACTGGCGATATAATCACTTTTAATATTGTGCATATGTACGTGCTCACCAAGGGCAATGTCTTTAATTGCAGATCCTATTGAAACACCATACTTAATAATTTTATTGCCTTTCAAAATTTCCATTCTGGCAATTTTGTGACCAACCGTGATATCAACTGTCATTGAAACATCAATTCCGTCTAGAATTATTGATTCCCCAGCAAGTAGCTGCTTGCAACAAACAAAAATATTATCGCTTTTATTCAACAAGACAAATCGTTCATCTATCATTCATTAACACCTTAAATAACCCTTCATAACCACCGGTTCCACACATTTCATTTATATAAATAATAGCGGACTTAAACGGTAGTATTAGAGCGTTAAAAACTATTAACTGATTTAAACATTATCATTAATAAAGATCAACAAATAACCGGCTTTATATATATAAAGATACACAAAGAGGGTGTACTGGCAATATAATTATACTGGTTGGATAATCCTAATAAAGTAGCTTTAAATGCATATACCCCGTTAAAAACGAGTATTGATATATATAAACTGTTTAATGTCCCAGCAATAAGAAAAAGATATTACATATAAAAACACATCGATACCTAAGGGATATGTATCATAATTAATAGCCTTTTATGATTTTCAAAATTAAAACGCAAGTAGTAGGAAGCTTACTATTATAAGTACTGTAGTATTTAAAAGATTAGATGCGAAAGAGAAAATGAGTGGATATGATAAAAGATCCACCCAAGGCGTTATGTGCCCCAAACCGAAGTAGAGCTAACGTTAGCAGTATTTCCCTATCTCGCTATCGCCCCCAAAGTGCCACAGAAAGTTAGTTAAAGGGTATCTATTTCAATTTAAAACAGGAGCTTTAGCGAGATTGTTAAGCTATTGATAATAATAGTTTTACATAAAAACAAAACCCGACCACATAAGTCAGCTCGACATATAAAGATAACAGTTTTATTAAATTAAGTTTTACATTTATCTAATTTCAGTTAAAAACTGATTTCTATCTCAGTTTCGCTCTTAACTATAAGTTAATGGCCAAAATTACTTAGTCACTACAGTTAGGCCATTGCTAATATGTACGTTGAAATAAGGGCATGGTTAAATAATACAAACGTGCAAGCCACGAGTTCACAGTGTACTTATGGCTTGCAATAGTGATTATCTGGCAATAAAGAGGGAATTAACCTCTAGCTCTGTTAAGGCTCGATGATAGACTCTTACTTTATCTACCGCTTGCCCAGCTTTAGGAGTACAAACACCTGCTTCATCACAAATCTCTGCAGTTTGACCGCCAAGTTTAAAAGGTGAACCTCCACCATAACCGGTAAAGTTCATTGCTGCCATAATTGGCCCGTTACCTTGAGGTAATGTTCCTTGTATTATAAAAGGTTGCCCATCTAAATAGCCTTTTAGTGTGCCTAAATCACGATCAACCACTATTACAGCATGATGCCAACTGCCATCTATAATTGCAGCATTTTCACGAATGACTACCGCGTTATTGGCCATTAATCGGTCACGGTAGCTTACTTGCATAACGAGGTCGTTACCTTCTGTGCGGATTTCCCAACCTCCATAAGCCATGTTTCCTGGGCCACTGGATGATTTACCCATTATTAGTTTATTACTAGTTATATCACTGTATTGAAACCAGATACTGGCAGTGAAACTATTATGCCCAGGATCTAAACTGTGAGGCAGCAGCCTATGTCCTAAAGCATCATTGGCTGATACATTAGAAGCAATCATAGGAATGGCTAGACCTTCGCCTGCTATACCACCAACAATATAGTTTGACAATTCCTTACCGTAGGCATAAAGGTGATTTCCTTGACCACTTAGATCCGGAGTGAACTCTCCTACCGCCCCCTCCATATCCCAAGCACCAGCAAGGTGATCATTAACAGTGGTTAGTACTTGAATTTGCACTGGCCCAACCGTTTTATATGTTCCGTCTGTAACTGTATAGGTGAATTGATCTGTACCAATAAAGTCTACTCGAGGTGTATATTGCAGAGTATCACCATTTTGAGTGACTGTGCCGCCTTCTGCTGTAATAGCATCAAAAGTATCAATACTGAGAACCTCTCCATTAGCATCATAGTCATTGGCAAGAGGAGTTATATCAGCAACAAGGTTGCTGTAAACCGTTACGTAATCCTTAAATGCGGCAGGTAACATAGGGGTAATAATTGCTTGTGCAGGTCGAAATTTACTACCTTTTTGCAGGCGTGCGGTAGTTTTTCTTGCCTGCATATTGCCGAGTTGAGTGCCAGGGGCTTGAATTTGATTTGCATTATCCGCCTGTTCACCATGGCCAAGTCCCATATTATGACCAATTTCATGAGTGTAGCCCCATCTCATGGTGTAGTCTGCTACACAGCCCACCCAATCTCCGATGCCAAAGCAGTAACCACGGCTAACTGGATCTTGGAAGTTGATTCTGAAATTACTTGCATCTGTGGCATTTGGTCGCGTACCTGATGCATCATTAGGAGTGCCAAAAACATTAACAAGAGCTCGCCCAAGATCCCAGCGGAGACCTGTTTTTTGCGCCCAGAGATAATCAGTTTCATTAACGTGGTTCTCCATCTGCGCAATAGCGTTAAGTAATTTGCCCCCGGCTTCACTATTATATTGCGAGTTTTCAAAACTGAAGGATACTCGAGCTAAATTATTATGAAAGTCATTGCCTGGCTTGGGAATATAAAAAGTATTTTCACTGCTCTCGGGCATTTGGAAATCTAACTTGATCTCGGTAGTGACAGACTCACTATTGCCTAACGCATCAGGATTAACCCAAGCAGATACATCTTTAGTTTGACCCCAAGCTTTACCGTCTCCACGCCAGCCTGACATATGAATAGTATTAGTGTTATCTATAACCCCAGTAACAACGATAAATGGATTATTGCTGACATAACCACGGTAAGTACGCGGCTCTGGCATAGGAACAACAGGCGCATATTGTGGTTGTCTACGTTCATCATAGGTGAGTAGCTGAAAGTTAGGTGAACGAACCGAGTGTTTACTTAGCTCTATATGTTGAGGCTCTCCGTTTATCTCAAGGGTAAATGACAGTGAATGTGGTAGTGCTTCACCGGCAACTTTGCTTGGATCTACAGTGACTGTATTAACCTTAAAGGCAGATGATGACCATTGGCTTTTAATTGAACCTACAACCTCGATACGGACAAAATACTCTTTTCCTGGCTCGATATCATTAAGCGTTAGTGTGTGTAGCCCGGCGCCAAGTGTGTACAGTTCACTGACATATTGCCATTCATCCTTATTTGTTCCACCATCTCGAAGTCCGTAATAAATACGAACAGGAAAACCTGCCGCCTGCTCTGCAATCTCAAGTTTTAACTGTAAGCTGGTGCCACCGTTTTCAAAGGCTGTTTGCATGCCACTGTTTAGCTTGGCCATTACGGGTACTAGGGCGCTATATGGTAGCAAGTTATCATTAGTAATAACTGCTTTTTCAGTCATATTGGGGCTTTGCCAAGCAATGGATAGGTGATCGCCACCACTGCCTTCTTTATGTAGTGCTTCAATGTAATAGAGTTGTCCTGCAAGTAACTCTATATCTCGCTTAACGGTATTGTTACCCTGCCAGTTCCGAATACTGGTATAACCATTAACCCGTGCAATTAATTCAGTTTTTTCTGCGTCCATATCTGAACTAAGGTGAAGCTCACTGCTATCATCTGAGGCAATCCAAAAATTGTAAGTTCCGCTAACAGGAGCAACTAAAAAACCACGTATACGTTGTGCATAGTTACTACCTATATTGACTGCTGTTTCAAAGTGAGCAATAGTATCTTGAGTGCTAGGTGCGTTATCAAGATTGATGTTACTAATGGATGAACCATTAATACCTGTCCAAATCTCTCTGGCAAGACCTTGTTTGCCCAGCGTGATTGAATTTATTTCGATAACTTTTAACTCAGCGGTGACACTTTTTATCCCGTTAGTGGCTGTGATTGTCAGATTATGAATTGTCGCTTGTATAGCATTAGACTCAGCAGGTAAGGCTTTTGCTAGCGTTACTTCACCGTAAGTGTTAATAGCAAAATAACCCAGTTCATTTCCTGAGGTTATGCTGTAGCTAATTATATTATTTTGTGTATCACTGGCTGTAACTAAACCTAAGATTTGATTTATTGCAGAAGAAGTAACTAAGCTAAATTGGTACTTGTAGGCACTGAACAGTGGTAATTCAGGATCAATAGCAGGTGTAGTGATTGTAAGAACAGTACTCCCTAGGTTACTATTACCACTAATATCTACCGCAGCAACATTGAAATGATATTCAGTTTCAGGAGACAACCTTGTTAAGGAAAACTGGTTTTTATAGCTACTAGCAACTAACAAATCATTTTGATAAATACGATACAAGACTGCAGTTTCACGTTCATCGGTAGATGCATGCCAATTAATATTAATACTATGTGATGTAATATCTTGTACTTGTAAGTTGGTTGGTGCTGATGGGGCTATATGGTCATCAATTATTAAGCTGACAGTATTGCTAAGGCCTGAGGTATTACCTGCCTCATCCCTTGCTATGACGGTAAAGTTATATCTTTTACCGCTGAGTAAATCGATTAGCTCAACGGCTGTATTTTGGCTACTGCCTAGCAACTCGCCATTATGATATATCGAGTAGTTAGTAACTTTATTATTATCAACTGAAGCATCCCAAGTTAAGGTAGCTGAATTGTCACCTGACTTAAAGGCGGAGACATTGCTTGGTGCTGCTGGTGCTTGAGTATCTAGTGGTGCACGTAAATAGTGATTTTCAATAATTGCCTGTTCGATGCCAGGGCCTTGCCAAGCAATAGCAAGATGATCACCACCACCACTTTCACTCATTAAAGCGCTGATATAGTAAGGCATACCTGCTTGCAATGAAATCGTTTGCGATTGTTGCTCAACATTTTTACCCCACTGATTAGGGTTAGTGTGGTCTGATACTTGAGCAATAACCATTGCTGATTCTGGATTATGACTATCACTTAGTGATAGTTCTCCATTATCATCACTGGCGATCCAAAAAGTGTAATCTCCACTGACTTCTGGTACTAGGTAGCCATGCATACGTTGACCATATTTACTACCGAAATTAGCAGGTGCGATAAATGAGCTTTCAAAAGAAGTTTCATTTGGACTATTTGGGAAACTAGTAATATTTTTGAATGAGTCCATTGAACCTGTTATTTCACCTGAAAAATAAACTTGGCGAAGAATACCTTGCTGCGCTACTTGAGCAGATACCGCTATAACACCTACTTTAAGGCTAGCACTGGTAATACTATAGCCATCACTTACTTCCAATAGTAGTGTGACAATTTTATTGCCTAATTGTGCTAGAGCCTCAGTATTTTTGCTAATGACAACTTCACCATTGGCTAAAATTTCAAATGCGCCTTGTTCATTGCCAGTAGATATTTTATAGTTTAATACATCATTTTCTGCGTCATTCACCGCTAATGAAGTGACAACTGCTCCAGCAATAGCAGTGTTATATATAACTTGGTAAGTTGGCTCTGCTGTGAAAGCAGGCGCTGTATTGTTGATAGTTTTAGCATCTAAGTATACTGGCTCTGAGCGTTGCCCTTTTGCGTTTATGGCATATAGAGCATAATTATAACTCTGCTCTGGAGCGAGAGCGCTGTCACTATAGGTATATAACTTATCTGTGATAGTGGCTAGGTACTCACCATTTCGTAAGACTTCGTAGCTAGTAATAAGTAATTCTTTATCTGTTTTTGACTCTTCACTTTGCTTAGGCTCTGACCAACGCAAAGTTATTGACTGCCAAGTTGTTGCCGTTACTTCAAAATTAGCAGGGGGAGTAACAATTGTTTCCGGCTTGGGGATTATTTCAGGATCGGGAGTGCCTGTATCAGGAGTTCCAGTGTCGGGAGCGGGATCAACAGAGATAACCTCTTTCTCTGGGCTATCGTCACTGCCACCACAGCCAGATAGTAATAAAACTGGTAAAAGTATGGCTAAATACATTAAAATTATTTTTTTGAACACTTGTAAACCCTTCTATTTTAATTTGGGCAAAACAGGAGGGTAGAGGCACAGTAAATTACGCACTAGTACAGATAGTTAATGCGCTCTTTGGTAGCTCCGCTGTCATAGGTATATACCATTAGACCGGTAGCTTTGCGTGCCTGAACTTTCATCCAGCTTGCCTTTTGCAAAGATTAATAATTTTGACATTGCGGACTAAATCATTGGGACAATCACCTCCACTTTTATGTCAACTATCTTCAGTGATAGCTGACATTAGCAGTATTTTCTATGGCGCTTTCGCCCCCAAAGCGTGATGGATTAGCTTTCATCAGAGCTTCATTATCTCAAGTATTGACCTTGTAACGCTCGTTACATGTTATGCATATACAACTCAATTAGCCCTTGAGTGGAGCTATCATGCGCAGTATTAATCTTCTTCTGTGCTAGCTCCTGTTGAATTTTATTCGCTAGGCCTTTACCCAATTCTACTCCCCATTGGTCGAATGAGCATATTTGTAAAAGGATTCCTTGCACAAATATTTTATGTTCATAAAGCGCAATTAAACTACCAATTGAACGAGGTGAAATACGATCCATTAAAATAGTATTCGTGGGTCGATTCCCTTTATGGACTTTATGTGGAGCTACTTGATTGATATATTCAGGCGTTCGCCCCTTTGCTTTAAGATCCTCTCTGACTTGTTGCTCATTCACACCATTCATTAATGCTTGGCTTTGGGCAAAAAAGTTAGCCATCAGGGTTTCATGATGACCTTTTATTGGCGTGACACTCTCAATAGAGCCAATAAAGTCTGCTGGCACAACATTATTACTTTGATGTAAATATTGATAAAAAGCATGCTGACCATTAATGCCTAACTCTCCCCAAATGGTGGGCACTGTTGGATAGTTAATTGTTTTACCGTACCAAGAGACTGATTTCCCATTGCTTTCCATTTCAGCTTGTTGCATATAGGCTGAAAACATATGTAATGATTGATCATAAGGTAAAATCGCTTGCGACTGTGCGCCTAAAAAGGTGCAATTCCACACACTCAACAAAGCTAAAATAACGGGAGCATTTTGTTCTATAGGTGTTTCACAAAAATGTTTATCGATTTCATGTGCGCCATCGAGCAATTCCATGAATTTTTCAAAACCTAAATCAAGCGCGATTGGTAAACCAATAGCTGACCACAATGAAAATCGTCCACCAACCCAATCCCACATATCAAAAATATTTTCTTCAAGTATGCCAAATTCAGTCGCATTAGCCTTATTTGCCGAGACGGCAATAAAGTGCTTTTCAATCGCAGCAGCATCAAAGGATGATGATGTTAACCACTTCATCGCCGTTTGAGCATTTTTCATCGTTTCAGTGGTAGTAAATGTTTTACTGGAAACAATAAAAAGCACACTTTCAGGATTCAACGGTCTTAAGATGTTAGCTATTTGAGTACCATCAACATTCGAGACATAATGAACATTAACACTGTTATCACTGTATTGCTTTAATGCTTCCGTGACCATTTGTGGGCCAAGATTTGAGCCACCAACACCAATATTGACCACATCTGTTATGCGCTTTCCTGAATAACCACGCCAATGCCCTTCGCGTACTTTATTACTAAATTGTTCCATTTTTATTAAAGAGTTTTGTACCGCTTTTGATATTTCCTCACCATTAACATAAGTAGTGCGCTGCGATTTATTTCTCAAAGCGGTATGTAGTACCGCCCTGCCTTCTGTTCTATTGATGGCTTCACCACTGAACATCTTTTTACGCCACAACTCAACTTCACAATCTTTAGCAAGTGAAAATAACAACTGCATAGTCTCTGTTGTAATGAGATTTTTAGAATAATCAAGTAAGAACGGCGCTAGTGTTATTGAGAAGTCGGCAAAACGATTTTCATGCTCATCAAACAAAGTACTCATGTGCTGGCCTTTCATCTCTTTAGCGTGCTCTGCTAATATCTTCCAACTTGGTAAATCCACTCGACTAATCATTTAATACACCTAAAACATAAATTTAACATCGAAATAAAGCACTAGTGCAACTTAAGTTTCGCTAGTGCTTTAGCTACGGGGTTTAGCTAAGGTTGCTACTTAACAGGCTTTAACTGCCAAGCAATCATTTTGTGCCCCTTAAGTGCATAGAATAAAATAAATAAATAGCAGGGAATCATGATCATATAAGCCATTTGCACATCCCCTGACAAGTCAGAAATAATGCCATAAACAAAAGGCAAGATGGCGCCACCTGATATACCCATAATTAATAATGCAGAGCCTGTGCTCACATGTTTACCCAAACCGTTTAGTGCCATTGGCCATATAGTTGGCCACACCAATGCATTGGCAAAACCTAACATGGCAACAAAAATTACCACGTCAGGAATTTTAGTATCGCTTGTCCAAAACAAAAGATAAGTCCATATGTAAGAACTTTCACTTGGGTAAAGCATAATGAGTAGGCTCAAGAAAAGACCGAGTAATGCAGAAATAGTTAACGCTTTTTCTTGGCTAATAAACCGTGGGATACATGCCATGCCGATCAAATACGTGATGACCATAAAGGCCATGGTGTAGGAGGTTAATTGGGTATAATTAACCACACCCAACTCTTTACCAAACAAACCAATAGTATCGCCAGCAATCACTTCAACTCCCACATAAAAGAATAGCGTTACTGCACCTAACACTAACTGGGGAAAAGCGAAGATAGCTAAGGTATTTGAATCTTCATTATTATCTGTTTCTTGCTCAATTTCAGGTAGCGGTGATTTATAAATAACCACACTTAACACCAGCAGAATGATTGCCATGGCCAAATACGGCTGAATTAAACGTTGAGACAACTCAGTGAGTTCGACCAACCTTTGGGCGGTGTCTAAGGCATTAAGTCTTATATCGGTATACATCGCTATATCGCTAAATAACAGTGAGGTAAAGAGTATTGGCGCAACAATACCTGCGCCTTTATTCATCAAGCCCATAATACTAATACGCACTGCCGCCGACTCTTGCGGGCCAAGTAAAACGATGTAAGGGTTAGCTGCCGTTTGCAGCAATGTTAATCCTGTACCCATGACAAATAGTGCAAACAAAAACAATGGGAAAAATCGTTCATTCGCCGCAGGAATAAACAATAACGCTCCGATCACCATAACAAAAAGCCCCAAAACCATGCCGTTTTTATAACCTGTTTTTTTCAGAATACTTGCCGCTGGCAACGCCGTGATGGTATAGGCAATGTAAAAGGTCATAGTCACTAAATACGCTTCCAAATGGCTTAATTCACAGGCCGTTTGCAAAAAAGGTATAAGCGAACCATTTATCCAGGTAACAAAGCCGAATATAAAAAATAGTCCGCCAATGATTATCATCGGCATAACGTTCGTTTTACCCATAGAGGTATCGTTATTTGTTAATGCTCTTTCCATTGAATTGCTCTCGCTTGTAAAATAATTATTCAATACTACCTAATAAAAACCCAAAACAAAAGCTAATGATGATTAATTTTCTTTCGATAGCTTTCACTATGGAAATTTAAAGTAATAGATATAGGGTGATAATTACAAAAAAAATCAATAAATTTGTAGAAAAACATACTAAGAAGACCTTTATTTTCTATTTTTATATTATTTTAAAGTAACAAAATCAAAAACTTCACTTGCTTTCATTGTGACAACGAGGAAATACTGCTAATATTGCCAACCGATATGAGAAAATGAAACAGATAAAATGCTTAATACGATTGAAAGGCGCCACGCTATTGTTAATAAAGTCAATGACTCAGGTCGTGTTGATGTAGCTGAACTTGCCAAGGAATTTGATGTATCAACGGTAACAATAAGAACTGATTTAAATGACCTAGATAAAAAAAGGTTTTTAGTGAGATCTCGTGGTGGTGCTATAGCGATGAGTAAAATCACTAAAGAGTTATCAGTAAAAGAAAAACACTGTGAAAACTTACTCATAAAAGAGAAGCTCGCTAAAGCTGCTAGCCTGCTTATCAAAGATAATGAAAACATTATTCTTGATTCAGGTACGACTACTGAAGAAGTAGCAAAATCTTTTCACGACCATAAAAACTTAATGGTTATGACCAATGGTTTAAACATTGCTGCTGAACTTGCTCACTTCGAAGATACAGAAGTGTTAATGACTGGCGGCACACTACGCCACAAATCCCTTTCATTCTACGGTAGACAAGCTGAGTCGAGTTTAACCAACTTACGATTTGATAAAGTGATTTTGGGGGTTGATGGCATTGAAATATCATCAGGCATCACCACTCACTTTGAACATGAAGCAACACTTAACCGTTTAATGTGTGAAGTGTCTAAAGAAGTGATTGCCGTAACTGACTCCTCAAAATTTGGCCGAACTGGCTTTCATATTATTACGCCGTTAAAGTCCATTACCACCATAGTGACTGATAGTAATATTCCAACAGAGTATAAAGATTACTTTGAAGCGAACAACATTAAACTTATTATTGTTGATGTTGATTAGCTCGTGTTTTTTACATTAATGTAGATAAAAAAAAGCTCGCTAATTTAGCGAGCTTTTTTTATCCATTCTTTATGGACATATAGCTTAAGTTAATTTATATCTTTACTGACTCTCCATATTATAAGTCATCTGAACTTCATCAGCATTTAATGCTACATCAAAGATAATCAGATCGTCCATCTTTCCTTTAAAGAAGTCACTTGAAGTCCCACTACCGCCGGGATTTGTTGAGCCTAAGCGATTAAAGTCCATATCATGCCCCGTATTTGGCATGGTACTTTGCAAAATACCATTAGCATAAACTTGTATTGTCAAACCAGTTCTAACCATGGTTAGGAATGTCCAAGTATTTAAAGGTAATGAGTAACTCGAAGTATAATCTGCAATCCCAAAAGAGGTAAAGCCAACTTTAGTAGGATCGCCATACTGACCGACTCGAATGCCTCCAGAACTACCCGCAGCTAGCGTTGCTGAGCTAAGATTTGATTCACTAAACACCCAAGCACTTAATGTCCAATCACCATTAATTGTTGGCATATTAGTTAATATTATTTCATCATTACCATCAAAAGCAAGGGCTTTACCCGTAGGTCGAAGACTTTCAACAAATTTAGGTGCCGCAATGCCTGAGCCAAAATTACCCGTTACTGCACTATGCATTGCATCATTGATCGTTGTACCACTACCCTCATCAAAATTAAAACGATATTTCGGTGTAGAAACCTTATGGAGTGCTATTATTTGCGTACTACTTAGTTCCTCATCAAATATCGATAATTCATCTAATTCACCTCGCATAAATTTACCAGGTCTTCCGAGTGCTTTTCTTGGTAAATTAATCACATGCGCTATAGAAGAGTTATAAATACCATTTACATAAAGCTTAGTCTCTGAAGTTGAGGCTGATAACGTAATGTGAGTCCATGTATTCATTGGCACACCATAATCAAAACTATGATCAGAAACTCCATTTTCAGTAAAACCAACTTTTGAACCAGAATTCCACTGCTCTAGTTTAATAGCTGCGACATCAGAACTTAGTAAAATACTTTCATCAAGACTGTCTGTTTTTTTCACCCAAACAGCCATAGTCCAAGGTGGTGTCATATCGACGCCCCCAAAACCGATTCCATCTCCATCACTATTCATCACAAATGAACCTCCTACCTTGCCAGATCCGATTGTTGGATTATTGATAATGTAAGATGACCCATGTAAATTATTTTTTGTATCTTCAGCCCAAATTGTTTGTCCTGATGAACCGGCCCAAAACCAGCCTTCTGGATAAGCAATATCATCAAAAGTATATCGATTGGTTGGTTCACCATTATTCACGCGAGTCGGGGTAGTAAAACCAATATATCCTGGCGCGTTGCCTAACGCTGAAAATCTGGCTTGAAAATCACCTAGAGTGTCAATTCTAGCATCAGTGTTCCATGAGCGCGAACCATACGCGTCACGTCTCGGCTTAAGATAATCTTCAAAGAATTCATCCTCTGCATCGAAATTATAGTCGGCCCAAACAGAAACCCCTGAACCAAGAGAAAGAGGACTAACATCAGGTGTCCACGAAGTGTACAACGTATTCACATTAGCCAAAACATTGTGAT
>JALJPA010000028.1:25366-33428 GCA_022969215.1 Colwellia sp.
TGATAATTATTAGGCGTTACATAAAGGATATGTGTTGGATTTAGTACAAAATACTGGTGTCCTGCAGGTGGATTTGTACCTTCCCACAGGGTAAAAATAATATCACTATCTAAGTCTTGGTAAGGTGTACTCATATGGTCTAAACCATCATACATTAGGGTTTTCTTTCCATTTTCCTTCACCGTAGTATTCAAATCATTAGTGAATTCAGTCATCAAATCGCCAAAACTACCGATATTCGCATTTGCACTTATATAGTTTGCAACTCGAGGACAACTAGCTAAACCACGGTCAACTTCATCGGCTCCAATATGTACATACGGGCTAGTAAACCATGGTATAAACTCATTAAGCATATCTTTAACTTTATTTCTTGCGACTGTAGAGGTCATATCAACAACAAAGCTGGGTGTAATATGAGTATTTCGCATATGACTTTGTGTACATTTATCAGAGCCACCGCTATCAAAGCCTATATTAAAGGCCGCGCTAAGCGCTGATGCATGACCAGGAAATTCAAAACCCGGTATTACAATAACATGATGTTCTTTAGCAAAAGCAATAATTTCAGCCACCTCACTTTGATTGTAAGAGAGGTCATCAGGCATATTTAATTCCGAAAAATTAGGGCTTTGTAAACGAAATCCTTCTGATTCTGCAAAATGGAAAAATATAGCATTTGATTTTACCCATGACATTTCCCTTATCAGATCTTTAATATAAGGAATCCCCCAATATTTACGCCCTGCATCTAACATGATCATACGACCCTGTTGTCCTGGATAATCGCCAATAGTACCTTTGGTGATAGACGCACCAGAGTCTAGCTTTAACATTTGAAGCAAGGTACGTGTACCATAAAAAAGTCCAGTTGAGGTTTTTGCTTTTATAACAATGTTATCTGTCATGGTTATGGTGTAACCTTCAGCACCATAGATATTGTCTATTGAGGTATCTAAATCAAAAATTATATCTGCAGCACCTGCGCTTGCTATAGGGTTTGAAACAGAAGAAACACTAATCAATAACTTTTCTTGTGCATTCAAATCTGCTTTAAATTTATCTGCTACCGCCTTTACACTTTGTGAAACTAATAAATCTTGCTGTTGACCATTTTTACTTATATTTGCTTCAGCTGAGTCAATGTATATTTGTGTGGCTGAACTTGTTAACGTAATACTTCCAACGCCTCCCGTCCATGTCCGTAATTTTGGCACAATGTTGGGCTCAGTATTTTCAGCTAAAGCTGGTTGGCTAACCATTAAAGAGGTAAAACTAAATAATACTAATATTAATCCACTTTTTTTTGTACTTATATTGTTTTTCATAATAATCCTACTAATTTTATTAATGATTTTACTTGTGTACTCTTTTTTAAAATTTTTTCATAAATATCCTTCTAATTTTATTAATGACTTTACTTGTGTATTCTTTTTTTAAATTAATGCCTATTAACAAGTCGAATTATTCGCCCTGTTAATAGGCATTATTGATTTTATCTTGATAAGAATAAGTAACTATTACATCGAGTAACGAATACCAAACGTTACTCGGCGCTCTAATTGCTCGATGCTAATTGGCAACGATGAATTATTAGATTGGTTTTTTGTCACTGTCTCTTCTGTGATATTCTGCACTTCAAACTGTAGCGACAGATTCTCAGTAACGTTGTAGTTAGAAGAGAAATCTAACTGACCATAATCATCTTGGTATTTTGCTTCAGTGAAATCATCAACATATTCACTACGCCACGCATACGAAAGTCTTGCATCAATGGTTTGGTTATCATAATAAACAATGGCGTTATAACTATTCTTAGACAGACCAGGCAATGTTGTACTACGAATATCACCTTCATCAGCGAAAGAGGCTTCACTGTCGGTATAAGTAAAGTTAACAATCGTACCAAAGTTACTTAAACTTTCTGAAACGAAAGTAAATGGACTTTGAAAGCTAAGCTCTAAACCTTGTACCGAGGCATCAGTACCATTTTGTGGCTGAGT
Source organism: Colwellia sp. (assembly GCA_022969215.1). GTDB lineage: Bacteria > Pseudomonadota > Gammaproteobacteria > Enterobacterales > Alteromonadaceae > Colwellia. Next base: position 27,370 of record JALJPA010000028.1, read on the forward strand.
AAAATCAATAGGTCCAGTTATAGGCTCATTAGAGATTTGATGACGATACGTTACTACTTCAGTCACCACTGAATTTTCTACTAGTGAATCAATTTTCTTATAGAAAATCGCGGCAGCAACAAGTGACTCTTCAGCAAAATACCACTCAGCACCTAAATCAAGGTTGTTTGAGGTATATGGCAGTAAATTAACATTACCTTTTTTACCTTCTAAACGAGAAGCATCAATTGAAGTTGACGGCGACAAACTTGCTAGCGGCGGACGAGTCATCGTTCTTGAATAAGCAGTTCGCAACAATACGTCTTCAGTAAGGTTATAACTTAAGTTAAAGCTTGGTAGAAACTCGGTGTAACCACTCTTATAACTCACTGGTTCAATCGTACCGTTTTGCAATAATGAGCCATTTGATTCAATTTCAGTATCAACAATACGTAAACCAAAATTAAAGTTAGCAACATCGGTTTCAAAGTTTGCTTGTACATAAGCCGCTAAGGTTTTCTCAGTAATGGCATAGGTGCCAGCAGCACTACTTTCTGCTTTATAAGTGTTATTGGCAACATCATCACCGTGTTTACCTTGCATATAAGTTGATTGCATTAACGCATGATCAGCATAAAGCAATGAACTAGGACCATTAATACCATCAACCGTATAACTTTGGTTTGCACCTAGTACTGGCGCAAGTGTCATGCCTGCCCCTGCTAATAAGTCGTCTTGACCTTGTGCCGGACCATTACCCCAAAAATCGCCCCATGCACTTTCATTGGCAGCATAATGACTAGGGTTCATATGCTGAACCGCACTATCACCCATGACCCAAAAGTCATAGTCACGGGTCTTTTCGCGATCACTGGCAGAAAAACCATAATCAATACTAACCAAGTTATCAAAATCAAGCATTTGCTCAAAATCAACTTTAGCGACTAACTCACCATCTTCATTTTTGCGATCTTTACTGAAAACAACATTGAACAAAAAGTTTTCGGCATTGTTTTGGTCGCCATAATACTCAGGGCTACCACCAACAGGATAAAACTCATAACCTGCACCAGCTTTTTGCACTTGAGTCGCCATGCGGTTGTAGAAAGAATATAAATAAGTTTCTTCTTCGCCGGTGCGTTTGGTATAACCAATAAGTGGACGAATAGTTAACGAGTCAGTTACCGACCAATCAGCACTCAAAACATGTGATGCAAACGTTTCTTCTCTATCAATATTTTGTGTACCAACGCGGTTTCGAACTCTTGGAAATGCAGCAGAGGTGATATAATCTTGACCAGCAATATTTTCAATAACGGCTGTATCAGGCTCACCACCAATGTCCCATTCTAATGTGGCATCAATACGGTTGTATTCGCGTAAACTGTCAGAGCTTACATAAATATTATCAAAAGTAAGTTGTAAATCTTCAGTAGCATTATATTGTAGCGTTAAGGTAGTGCCTAAAGACTCACGGTTAATATCATTACGTAAATAGCGAGGGTCATCTGGCATCATGGCATGGCCATATTTAGGCGCTTCATGCACATCACCACCAGTAGCGCGATAATTTATATTGTCGCCTAATTTAGCATATTTCCAGGTACCACTTTCATTCACTACGGTATCAACTTCAGAGTAAGCAACGGATGCTGCTACTCCCCAAACATCATCAAAGTTGTTACTAAAGAACATCGAAGCTCTAGGCGTAGTTTCTTCTGATAAACTGCCCTGAGTCGCTTGTACTGAAGCGGTAAACTTAGGCTCATTGGCATCATAAGTAAATGGTCTAGGTGTTTCTAAATTAACAACACCCGCTAAGCCACCTTCTGTTTGCTTGGCTGAAGCTGTTTTATGAACAGTAATCTGACTAAATAACTCTGAGGCAAGTAAACTAAAGTCAAATTCACGACCACCTTCTTCATCTAATTGACCACTAAAACCAGAAGACGTTGAAGATACGCCGTTAATTTGCACTAGTGTAAATTCTGGACCTAAACCACGCAGGTTAATAGTTGAACCGACACCAAAATCACGTTCAATGGTTACCCCTGGGATACGTTGTAATGACTCTGAAAGGTTATTATCTGGAAACTTACCTAAATCTTCAGCACTAATAGTATCAACAATACCGGTATTCATGCGCTTATCACTTAAAGAGCGATTAAGACTTCCTCTCACCCCTCTGACTTCAATCTTTTCTACATCTGCTAATTTTACTTTTTCTGACTCACTATCAGCAGCAAAAGCAGAACTAAAAGGAAGCGTGCCTAAGCCAAGCATTATACAAGCACTTAATTTCAGTAACTGTGGGGTTCGAGATTTCATTCTATTCACCTTTATTATAATTTTATTTTTTGTAGGAGTGTCGCACCTTGATAAATCGACTGCAACATACCCTCATGTCATTTTCTAAATCATTTATATAAAAAACCAAAGCAACTTTCAAGTACTTTCTTTTTCTTTTCCGTTACAACCACTAAATCAGCCAAAGAAAACACCGCAAATACAACAAGGTAAAGGGAAAAATATTATTTAAAATATATTTAACCAAATTAAATTTGAAAGCAAGTGAAAGTGATGTATAGTTGTTGAAAGTCATTTACACTGAAATGGAAGTTTTACATGATAGACATACAGAGTGTTTTACACGCTAACCGTAATGGTGAAAACAAGGGTATTTATGCTATTTGCTCTGCCCACCCGTTAGTAATAGAGGCAGCACTAGAGCAAGGAAAACAAGATGGTACGCCGGTATTAATTGAAGCAACTGCAAATCAAGTTAATCAATTTGGCGGTTATACTGGTATGTTGCCAAAAGACTTTTTAGCTTTCATCGGAGCTATTGCCGATAAAGTAGGCTTTGACCGCAGTAACATTATTGCTGGTGGTGATCATCTTGGACCAGTTTGTTGGGTAAATGAAACCGCTGAAGAAGCGATGATAAAAGCAAGAACGTTAATTGCTACTTATGTCGCAGCCGGCTTTAAAAAAATTCATTTAGATACCAGCATGAGCTGTGCTGATGATCCTGATTGCTTGCCTGATGAAGTAGTAGCGACTCGTGCTGCAGAGCTGTGTTTAGTTGCAGAGACTGTCGCTAAAGAAACCTTTGGACACTCTGATTTAGTCTATGTTGTCGGTACTGAAGTACCACCGCCAGGTGGCGCCGCTGAGGAAATTGAAAGTTTAGAATTAACGTCAGTGGCTCGAGTAAAACAAACATTGGCTTTACACAATAGTGCTTTTGAAGCGCTTGGCTTAGTTGACGCTTGGCAACGTGTAATAGGCTTAGTTGTTCAACCCGGCGTAGAGTTTGATCATACCAGTATTATCGATTATCAATCAGAAAAAGCACTATCACTTAAAGAATATATAACAACAATACCTAATATTGTGTACGAAGCGCATTCATCTGATTATCAAAACGAAAGCGCTTATATTGAGTTAATTCAAGATCACTTTGCTATTTTAAAAGTTGGACCACAACTGACGTTGGCATTACGTGAAGCGCTGTTTGCCTTGTCTTATATAGAGGATGAGCTAATTCCGGTGGAAAATCGGTCACATTTGCGCACTGTATGTGAGCAAGAAATGCTGGAATCCCCGAAAAACTGGCAGCGATTTTATCCAGTACCTGCGAGCAAAGGCACTTTATATCGCCGTTATAGCTATAGCGATCGCATTCGCTATTACTGGAACCAACCCCGTATTCAAGCAGCTGTTAGCCAATTACTTGAAAACTTAAGCCATGAAGGCATCCCTTTACCGCTTATTAGTCAATTTCTTCCTGAACAGTACAAAGCCGTTAGAACGAATACACTGACGGCAAGACCTGAAGAATTAGTGAAAGCAAAAATAAAACAAGTTACCGAAGCTTATGCCAGTGCTTGCTGGAAACAATAATTCAAGGTTATCAAAGACCCTTTTTATAGCATCAGTCTAAAGGAAAACTAATGTCTGAACTTTTATCGTACAACACAGAATTTTTAAAGTCACAAAATGGTTATTGGACGGCTCGAGAAATATGCCAACAACCTAGGATTTGGCGTGAAGCCGCCGCTCATATAGAAGAAAACAGCGCGAGCATTAATGCCTGGTTAACGCCGCTGTTAAAACAAAAGAACATGCGCATCATTTTAACTGGTGCTGGTACTTCTGCTTATGTAGGTGAAGCCATTGCCCCACATTTAAGTCAACAAACGGGTCGACTTATTGAAGCCATTAGCACCACAGATATAGTCAGTAACGCCAGTCAGTATTTAATTAAAGATATTCCAACACTATTGGTTTCTTATGGCCGTTCAGGTAACAGCCCTGAAAGTGTCGCAGCGGTTGATCTTGCTAACCAAGTAATAGATAACTGCTATCACTTGGTGATTACCTGTAATCCTGAAGGTAGCTTAGCCTTAAGTTCTAAAAATAAAAATAATGTATTTTCTGTGCTTATGCCTGAGGGTACTTTAGATCAAAGCTTTGCTATGACCAGCAGTTTCACGTCAATGTTAGTGAGTACCTTAGCTATATTTTCTCCGCAACAAGCGCAATTAGAGCGTGCAGTACAATGGGCTGAAAGCTTTTTAGAAAATGGCATTGAAACGTTGCAAGCGCATACTTTGCAACCAACAAAAAGATTAGTTTTTTTGGGGTCCGGTGGCCTTCAAGGCATCGCTCGCGAAGCGGCACTTAAAGTATTAGAGCTAACATCTGGTCAGATTTTGAGTTATTGTGAAAGCCCTTTAGGATTTCGACATGGGCCAAAATCGTTAATGAATGCAGATACCGAAGTAGTATTACTCTGCTCTAGTGATAAGTATACCAAGTCATATGACCAAGATTTACTCAACGAAATACAACGTGATAATCAAGCACTAGCCATTACCGTTTTAAATAATGAATTCTTTGGGCAAACAACAGAGCTTGATGATGTTTGGGCCAGTCTACCTTATATTTTGTATTGTCAGGTTTTATCTTTCTTTAAATCAATGCAAGCCAACATTACTCCTGATAACCCATGCCCTACCGGTGAAGTAAACCGCGTTGTTCAAGGCGTTACCATATATCCACTTGATTTAGAGGTGTCTTAATCATGACGCCAGCGGCACAAAAAATTGCTCCACTAGAAGAGCAAGGTAATGGCCAAATTATTTATGGCTTAGATATCGGCGGCACAAAAATTGAAATTGGTGTTTTTACCGACGAACTGCAGCTTATAGATAGTTGGCGTACACCCACGCCAACAACAAGTTATAGTGAATTTGTTAGTACTATTATTAATTTAATCAATGAAGCAAATTCACGCTACGAGAAAAAGGCCATAGTAGGTATTGGCATGCCGGGGATTATTGATAAAAATGGCTTAGTAAAATCAGCCAATGTACCCTGCTCGACTGGAAAAAATATCATTGCAGATCTTAATGATATTTTAAATTGTAGTATCTCAATTGGTAATGATTGCCGGCTATTCGCGCTATCAGAAAGTGTTGGCGGCGCAGGTGAAGGTTACAAAAGAGTGTATGGTGCAATTATTGGTACTGGCGCTGCTGGTGGCTTTTGTATTGATGGCCAATTATATAATGGTCGCAGTGGTTTTGCCGGAGAATATGGTCACCTTCCCGTATCAGCCTTTTTAATCGATAAATATAAATTACCACTGAAAACCTGTGGCTGTGGCTTGATTGGTTGTTATGAAGCTTATGTCTCAGGACCAGGGCTTAGTTGGATTTACCAACACTTTGGTGCACAAACTACAGATACTTTTCATTTTGTTCAACGTTTAAATGCTGGTGACGAAATAGCGAAAGCAACATTTAATTGTTACATGGATTTACTTGGTGCTTCATTTGCTTCACTTATTCTATCTTACGATCCCGACATTATTGTTGTTGGTGGTGGTATTTCAAAAATAGATCAAGTCATCGAGTCGCTACCCTTTTATGTTAACAAGCACCTTTTTACGGGTGTTGAGTGTCCACTAATTAAGCGAGCAAAGTACGGTGACTCCAGTGGAGTAAGAGGCGCAGCAATTTTAAGGAAGCAATTAAGTGACAGCTAAAAAATATTATTTGCACGCAAATAAC
>JALJPA010000280.1 GCA_022969215.1 Colwellia sp.
AGCCTGTTGGTGACAACTTTGTTCCAGTGTTAATGCAAGGTCGCTTGGCTAATTTAAATATGAATTTCTCCCCAGTAATTGATGGTATTGAAAAAATACGTTTTATGTACGGTGTTGATACCACTATAGATCCCACGCTGCCAGGCTATGGCGTGGTAGATGCCTTCATTTCTGCGGATAATATGACTCAATCGTTTTGGGATAATGCCGGTGGTAGCAGAATATTAGCGGTTAAGATATATGTTCTAGCCCGCGGCATTCGCTTGGATAACAAATACACTAATACTAATACTTACCAGCTGGGGGATTTGCCTTTTGCTGTAAATGATAACTATCGTCGTTTACTTTTTAGTTCAACTGTAACTTTGTATAACTCGAGCGTGGATGCTTGGCAATGATAAATAAAGCTTATATAAGAGAGAATGGTATGAATAAATCACCGAGTATGGCGAAGCAGAGGGGCGTAGTGCTTGTCGTTTCACTTGTGTTTTTAGTTGCCCTAACTGCTGTGGCTGCAGCATTAATGCAAAATAGTACCACAGATATGAAAATGTCTGGGGCGAGTGAAGAGAAAGTTGTCGCATTACAAGAAGTTGTTAGCGCCGTTGATGAAGTTGTGTTTAATCAAGTAGGCCCAGGTAAAGATAATAGCTTTAGTAGACCCGTAGTAGGTAACTTTCCAATTATAGACCAAGCCGTTTTACTACCAGGAACGGCAACTCAAGCGGATGCTAGAGTTGATGTGGCAAACAACACATATAATTTAGATATTGCTTGCCCACACTTAAAGATGGCATCGTCAACTGAAGTCTTTAGTTGTAATATGTTAACAGTGAGAGCTAACCGAACCTATGGCCGAACAGGCAAAAGTACTATTTCGGCGGACTCAGGTATCGCACAACAGTTATTAAAGTAAAAGAGTACTTTAAAGCACTATTCTTTTTAGCTTTAGGTAACCCCACATGACACACGTTGTTTGTTTGGAGAATTAACATGAATTTGTCAAAGGAAATAAGTAGCATGGCTAAAGCTGTTAGTAATATAGTTTTTAGTGGTTTTACCATCTTTTTATTACTGGTATCAACGGCTAGTTTGGCAGAGGATATTGAATTATATGTGAGTGAAACGGCCCTAGAGGCAGAACGGCGCCCTAAAGTTCTCATAATATTTGATACCTCAGGTAGTATGACGACGGAAGATGATGTATTTAGAGCGCCCTATGATCCTAGTGGGGTTTATGGTACTCCTGATTCAGAAGATTATATTTACTACGCTAGTGGTGGCTCGTCGACTTCTGATTTACCTGAGCTTGATGCAAGCAGACGATTTATTACGGCTATTAATGGCTGTGCTGAATCGCTTGGTGCACTTACAACACTTGGTTACTTTACCGGGAAAATAAAACGTTATAAGAAAAATCAAAAAGAATGGCGGAACCTTCCTAGTAACGGTAATAATATCAAGGTTTTGGATTGTAAAGAAGATTTGGTAGCAGTTAACTTTAATAATACACAGCATAAAGATGGGACAGTGCTGCCTGCTGGTTATCCTGTTGATAACCAAGGTTCAAATAGTTCACCTATCTATTATACTGCTTCAGCAGCCAATTCGGATGCTGGCAGTTGGAGTCAAATGGTTACTTTGTATAGCGCTCATTACCTTCGTTGGTATCACTACGGTGTTGTCCCTGAACCTAGAACACGCATGGAAGTGGCGAAAGAAAGTGTTACAAACTTAATTAAATCATCACCAGGTGTTGATTTTGGTTTGCAAATTTTTAATCGTAATGGTAACGGTGGTCGTATTATACATGGTCTTAAGGAGACCACAGCTAGTGCGAAAATTGATTTGTTAAACTTTGTCGAAGACAATAATCATGCTAACAATCTAGTTGCAAGCGGTAGTACCCCTTTATGTGAGTCATTATTTGAAAGTTATCAATACCTTAGTGGTAAGGTTGTTTGGTATGGCGACGATTATATTAACGATAGTTATGATTATAATCCAGTAAGAGATACAAATATTGAAAGTGGCAATAATTATTCAAAGCCTTTTACTGCCTGTAATGAAACCATTTATATAGTGATGATTTCTGATGGCGAACCAACCAGTGATACTCAAGCAAATGGGCTTATTGAAGCGATAGGTGCACCAGGGCAAGTTAAAGTCACCTCGACTGATAAGTTCTATTGGACAGTTGGGTCTAGTACATATAACAGTTATTTACCAGCCCTTGCGGGTTGGATGCACAATAACGATATACATTCGACAATAGCTGGGCGGCAAAACGCTGAAGTTTATACCATAGGTTTTGGTGCAAATATAACTGATGCCGCACCGGTTCTTGCTGAAACAGCAATACGGGGGGGCGGGGAATACTTTCCTGCAACCGATAGTGCTTCGTTAACCGCGGCATTAACCGCGGTCTTAGCCAATATAGAACCTAGTAATGATAGTTTAACTTCTGCTTCAGTTGCTTCAAATAATTTTGATAGGACAGAAACTCTGGACTCTGTTTATTACTCAATGTTTGAACCGTCCAGACGCCCTAGGTGGCAAGGTAACCTAAAAAAATATAAAGTTACTAATGGTGTTCAAGTAGGAGCTAATAGTGTCGCTGCCATTAATGAAACTACCGGTCACTTTTCGGAATACGTACAAAGTTACTGGTCAAGCAGTGTTGATGGTGACTTAGTAGGTGAAGGTGGCGTCGCTGAAATGCTGCGTAATAAAGCTGACCGAATTATTCTAAGTGATTTAGGCGATAATTACGGTTTAGTTGGCTTAAATTACACTGATGCAACAAGTAGCACTGCATATCCAACGCCAGCTGATTTAGCGACAGTTTTAGGGGTTACTAATGATGAAGCCAGTATCCAAGCAAGCCTTGATTGGATAAATGGTATTGATGTTGATGATGACGATGAAGATGGTCTTACTGATGATATTCGAGCTGATGTATTTGGCGATCCGCTACACTCTAAACCTGTCGTTATTAACTTAGGTGATAATGAAATTTATATTGTTGTCGGCACCAATCAAGGTGTGCTACATATGTTTAAAGATAATGATGCGCTTAATACCATAGAAGAAAAATGGGCATTTATGCCAAAAGAGTTTTTAGCGAATACTCCTATTTTACGAGATAACTTAAGTACCGCTGAAAAAGTGTATGGTGTTGATGGCCTTATAACAGCTCATATCATTGATAAAAATGGTGATGGTATCGTCACTAGCGGCGATGGTGATAAAGCTTGGCTTTTCTTTGGTTTTAGACGTGGTGGTAACTCCTACTACGCCATGGATGTTACAAACCCAGCTGCACCTGAGGTAATGTGGAAAATTAAAGGCGGTATAGAAGATGACGCTTTTGAAGAGTTAGGCCAATCTTGGTCTCAACCAAAAATTGCCTATTCTAAGCTTAATGCCTCAACAACTGTAGCTAAGCCAGTATTAGTGTTTGGTGGTGGTTATGATCCAGTAAAAGACTCTCATTCTGTTGGCGGAGTAAATGGATCTGATAGTGTAGGCAAAGCGATTTATATGGTTGATGCTGAGCTGGGCACCTTGATTTGGAGTTTAGCGCCAAAGGGAAATACCGTTTTTGCTGGCACAGATAGCATCCCATCGAGTATTGCAGTAATTGATAGTGATGGCGATGGCCTAACTGATCGCCTTTATGCGGGTGATACCGGCGGTAATGTCTGGCGTATAGATATGCCAAGTAACCTTAAAAGTGAAATATCGGTATTTAAATTAGCTAGTTTAGGTGGTGATACCTTAGCTGATGATAGGAGGTTCTTTAACGAACCGAGTATTGTCCGTGCCTTTATTACCGAAACTCTTGATTCAGGTCAAAAAGACGCTACTGGTAAGGTAATAATTGTTCAGCAAGATATCCCCTACGATGCCTTGTTAATTGGCAGTGGCGATAGAACTCATCCGCTCGGAAATGATACAGATGATACCTTCTTTATGATCAAAGACCATTATATTACCACTCAACAATTTACAGCTAGCAGTATACCAGCCATTCCAAGTACACCAATAGTGATAGGTGACCTAGCTAATTACACAGATAACCCTTTTGATGAGACCTTAACTTCTCAACAGAAAGAGACGTTATCTCTGCAAGTAAGTTTGAAGTCAGGCTGGTTTATGGACTTAGGATTACCCGGAGAAAAAAACACCTCTTCTGCTTTGGTTATAAACAATGTCGTTTATTTCACCACTTATACACCTCCTTTATCAGACGTAAACTCAACAAGTTGTGATATTCCTAATGGGCAAGGCTGGTTATATGCGGTTGATTTGTCTTTAGGAATTAGTCGGTTTGAATCACCAACTGAAGACCCTGATAATCCAGATGATAGAAAAATATTTATCAGCGAACAATTTTTAGGTGCTCCTACATTAATTGTTACACCAAAACTGGACCTTGAGACCGGAATTTCAGAGCCTGATGGCAATATAATAGTAGGACGGGAAATAGTACCGGTAGGTTTTAAATTACAAACGCTACGAACTTATTTATATGTAACAGAGAATTAACACTTATGATAAAAAATGATGCAATTATGGATAATGGGGTAGCCAATAGAGCGTTTGGCTTTACCTTAATTGAGCTAATGATCGTTGTAGCTATTGTAGGCATACTTGCAACAGTTGCCTATCCGTCCTATCTTGATTATGTGGTGCGTTCGAATAGATCTGAAGCGCCTAGAGAGCTAGTTCGCTTAGCAAACTTGCAAGAGCAGCTTTTTGTTGATAGTCGAGCCTATACCGCTGATATGAGTGATTTAGTTGGTACCTCTGCTGTATACGAAACACCAAATAAACATTATAAAATTTCGGCAACAGTGGTAGGTAGTACTTTTACTTTAACCTTACCTATAGCCGGCATTAAATAAAAATATAAATTTAAAAGTGATAAAATAAGAATAAACGGATTTCCGTCCTCTTCTATCTCTTTCTCTATATATCTAGATATATATCATTTATTATTTGTTTTTTCACAAAACGCAGCGCGCGAAAAGGTATTTATGTAGAAATAATAAAAACAAAATCACACATATACTTTTTTTTATTGTTAAATAAAATGTCACAGTTTTACTGGAAAAATGGGGTCGTCGACCCCTCATCCAATTTTAGACTTATTCCGACCGCGAATTTAAAAAATATCTCTTTTATT
>JALJPA010000281.1 GCA_022969215.1 Colwellia sp.
TATGCAGGCTTTTATAAGTAGCGCCGCGACTGTGGTCGTACCGGGAGCTGTGCGTGAATATTACGGAAAAGATACGGCAAAAGGGCTTTCTTATGTCAGTATGATCATGATGTTAGCACCTATGGTAGCGCCCGGTATTGGCAGTATCTTGTTACTTAGCCATAGCTGGCAGCTAATTTTTTATGTATTAGCGGGCTATAGCTTTATCGTCTTGTTGTTAGTGATTAAGTATTTACCTGATGCCGGCAGTATCGCTAGTGTAGGAGATGAGAAAAATCCCGTTAAAGTAAAAATGCAATTGAGCTTTATTCAGCGTTATAAAATTGTTTTAAGCAATGTTGAGGCAAGGTTAGATATTATTACTTCAATGATGATATCACTGGCTTTCTTTGCTTACATTACCGCTATTCCTTATGTGTATCTAAAGGTCTTTGCTGTCTCTGAATACACCTTCAGTTTGTTATTTGCGTTGAATATATTGGCGTTAATGATTGCACACTTTACCAATACCCGTTTTGTTGTCCGCAAAGGCTCAAGAACTATGTTGCGCTGTGGTTTAGCCCTAGCAACTTTAGCTGCCACAGCTTTAGCTTTGGTAAATATATTACAATTATCCTTAGTGTATACAGTGGTAGCGATTTTTCCATTGATGGGCAGTATCTCCTTGATAGCGGTAAATAGTGATGCTTTGATTCTTACTAAATTCCCTGAGCACTCAGGTACTGTTACCGCGGTCATCGGTACACTTCGATGGGGCATAGGGGCTTTAGCTGGGCCGATATTGGCGTTCTTTTATGATGGTAGCGCTAAACCGTTTGCCTTGTTAATGTTTTTCGCTGTCTTGCTAGTGTTATGCTGTCAGCTAATCGTTTGGTTTAACAATAAAACTAGTACCAACATGCTTAATAAAAAGGTTCAATAATGAAAAATATAGCAGTTATCTTAAGTGGTTGTGGCGTTTATGACGGTAGTGAAATTCATGAGGCGGTATTAACATTATTAGCCATAGAGCAGCAGGGTGCACAATACAGTTGTTTTGCCCCCAATATAGCCCAGCATCATGTCATCAATCACCTTAACGGTGAAGTCAGTAAAGATGAGAGCCGCAATGTCTTGGTCGAAGCCGCGCGCATTAATCGTGGTGATGTCGAAGATTTAATTGAATTACGTGAGCAAGACTTTGATGCCATCATTTTTGTTGGTGGTTTTGGCGCGGCTAAAAACTTAAGTAGCTTTGCCTTAGACAGCGATAACTATAGTGTTAACGAAGAAGTGCTTAGCGCAGCTAAAGCCTTTGCTAAGGTAGAGAAACCAGCTGGTTATATGTGTATAGCACCGGCTTTATTACCGCTGATTTATCCTGCTGGGGTGAAAGGCACTATAGGCAAAGATAATGCTACGGCTGCGTTAATCAGTGCTAAGGGTTTGACTCATATTGAGTGTAGTGTTGGTGATGTCGTGGTCGATGAAGCCTATAAAATAGTGACTACACCTGCGTATATGTTAGCTGAATCGATTAGTGAAGCAGCAGTAGGCATTAATAAATTGGTAAAATATGTACTCGCTTTTAGCAAGTAGGTGTTGTTTTTGATGGCTAAACTATCCAATAATTTTTCTCAGAAAGTAGCTGTGAATTTAGCGGCAAGCACGTTCATAATAGCTTCAATGGCGCTAAGCGCTTGTCAAAGTCAGGCAACGATAAAGAATATGATCACTAAACAGAATAAACCCAGCAATACATTGTTCTCAGCAAACGTTGCCTTTACCGAGTTCGAGCAACAAATAGCACAAAGAATGTCCCTTGATATCCGTTACTATTGTGCTGATATTAATGGCAAGCCCAGTGTGCCGACGTCAAAGCATTGTCGAGAAGCTGTTACTGCACTTCCTCAAGCACTAGCACAACTGATCAGCAGCACTAATATTGGTGGGATTGTGCTATTTGCTGAAAATGTCCAAGAGATTGCGCAAGTGGTTAAGCTAAGCCATGATATTCAACAAGCCGCTGTTAAGTCAGCCCAAGGCCATCCGCTAATTATTTCAATGGATCAAGAAGGTGGTCGGGTGGCTCGTTTTGCTAAAATGACCGGCTTTGCTGGCAATATGGCCATTGGCGCTAGTTATCCTCAGCATGGTACTCACTTTGCTACGCAAGTTAATGCAGTGATTGCTAAAGAGCTAAAAGCCTTAGGTATCAATAATAACTATGCGCCTGTGGTCGATGTAAATACCAATGTTGATAATCCGGTGATTAATACTCGCTCTTTTGGTGAGTCGCCACAGCAAGTCGCTGAGTTGGGTGCTAGTGCCGTTAATGCTATGCAAGCACAAGGCGTGATGGCGACCCTAAAACACTTTCCTGGTCATGGCGATACCCATGTGGATAGCCACTTAGGTTTACCACGCGTAGATCATGATAGAGCTATTATAGATAAAGTTGATCTCGCCCCTTTTGCTTGGGCAATTAAACACGCTAAGCCAGCGATGATCATGACGGCTCATATTCAATACCCAGCACTGGATGACAGTCTTTTTGTCAGTCAAAGTGGTGAGCAGCTTATTCGTCCGGCAACTATGTCCCGTAAGATTTTGACTAATCTGCTCAGGGACGAAATGGCCTTTGACGGTATTATTGCCACCGATGCCCTTGATATGGCTGGCGTGACTCACTTTTTTACCGATGTTGAAGCTGTGGTTGAAACCTTTATCGCTGGCGCTGACCTTGCGGTTATGCCGTTTAAAGTTAGAACACCAAAGGATATTGCTGCATTCAATGTGTTTATAAAAGATGTCGCCAAGGCATTAACACAGCGTATTGAACAAGGTGATTATAAATTAGCTGAATTTGAACAGTCAGTCGCCAGGCTCAACAAGTATAAAAAGCAATATGCAGCAATGAGTAATGACTCATTAACACAGCAGGTGAAATCAGCCAAAGCTATTATTGCTAATGCTCATCACATAGCTACCGAGCAAGCACTTGCCGAGGCAGCAGTAACCTTATTGAAAGATGATCAGTTGTTACCGCTTGATATATCAAAAGTTAAAAGCTTGCACCTTATTGTCGCTAATCAACAGGAATTAGCGGCACTAACTTATGCGGCGACTACTGCCCTAGCAAAAAAATATACAGAAAAGCAGCTCACGGCGGTTAAAATAAGCCATTTTATTGCTGAGACTGATCGATATAATTCACAAGCAGAGCGTTTACTTGCTAAAGCCGATGTTGTTATTGCCACTGTCGATATTAAAACTGCAAGTTTAGTAGACTTAGGTGGTATGGATGACTTAACACCAAGTTATGGTAGCGCAGCTGCGCAGCAGCAAAAGCTAACTTATTCAACATTATTGAAACAGCAGCTCGCGCTCGCTGCAAAGGTCAGTACACCAACAATACTTATTGCTAAAGGATCACCTTTTCTGATAAATGAATACAGTGAGTTAGTCGATACTGTTTTACTAAATTTTGATGATAGGATTTATCAAGATAATAACCAACAAGCAATCAGCCCCGGTTTCAATGCCAGCATGGCGGTTATTATTAATGAGGGTCTAGGGCAAGGTAAACTGCCAGTTACTTTGAAGAATTAGTCAGCTGTAATAAGTTGCTACATAGCTAGATCAGTCAGCTAACGTTATACCAGTTTCATTAAGTTTGTGATCTTGTTGTGCATAGGGAAAATAAATCATGGCAAGGCGCTCGATTGAGTAATAGCTCGCTATTGGGATTGAGAGTAACGCAGAGAGGGCTTATTTTAACCAGCACAAGTGAGCAATAATTTAATGAAATTGGTATTAGTATGAAGTATTATACAAAAAATCCGCATCCCCTATAAGAGAGTGCGGCTTTTTATGGTGTTACTTTTGGCTCGGAGCTATTATTAGCTGACTTCAGTGTCACTCCGCTCTTGTGCTTGCGCATCTGGTGTTTGGCCTAGCCAGTCCATCATTAATTCGTAACCTATAGCTAAGACGACTGCACCAACAAATAAGCCGATAATGCCAGACAGTAACATACCACCAATAGCACCTAGTAAGATAACCAGCATAGGTATGCTCATACCGCGGCCTAAAAACATTGGCTTTAAGAAGGCATCACTTGCGCTGACTATAATGCTGAAAATTAAGAATGCTATGGCTGGCGTGGTGTCTGCGACCGAGAAGTAATAAGCAGCAATAGGGCCTAATACTAAAATAGGTGGTAGCTGCGCTATGGCTAAAATAAGTACTACAATTGCCCAGATGCCAGCGCCTGGGATATCAGCGATCATCAAACCTACGCCAGATAATATCGATTGAATTACCGCAACGCCGAGCACGCCAGTGGCAACACTACGAATAGTGGCTATGGTGGTGTTGATGGTTCTATCGCCATTTTCATTCATCAAACGACGCATTAATTTACTTACACCTTGATGTAGCGGCGTCGACTTAGCCATAAAGACCACAGCTATAATCAATGAAACGATGAATTGTAAAATACCGCCACCAATACCGGCCACAGCTGATAATAAGGTACCGGAAAGTGATTTAATTTGTTCAGGATATTGCCCTGCAACTTTTTGGATATCTTGAGAAGCGTCTTGCCAAAGTTTATACAGCCATTCGCCTACTAATGGCCATTCTTTAACACTTTCATTGGCTGCCGGGATTTTCAGGGTGCCTTCTTCAATGCCGGTATAAACATGCTGAGCAGAATCAATGGCGGATGAAGAAAGGTTTATCGACGGTCCGGCAATAAGCGATATACCGACTATGGCGATAATGGTGGAAGCCATTTTTTTATTGCCTTTAAGCAGGCTACTTAGCTTTGCGTGTAATGGGAATAAAGCGACCGCTAATATAGCAGCCCAAATGGTAATTAAAATAAAGGGGCTAACAATAGCAAAGCACCATAAAAAAATCATCGCCATGGCGCCAATCTTAATTGCTAGGTCAATAACCCGGCGGTTAAATGCCTGATCCGTGGTTAACTCTTGCAAGTTTTTCATCTTCTATCCTTTGCGTTATTATTTTTGTGTGTGTTGGTATGCATTATTGTTGGCGTATTATGGTTAGCGCCGAAGTTACTCATATGAGATCCCACTAGACTCGCCACTAAAATAGCCATATAAAATTGACCGACTATGGCTTCGAAATAGACTAAAAATCTTGAAATAGGTGACAAGTGTGAAATAT
>JALJPA010000282.1 GCA_022969215.1 Colwellia sp.
CTTGTATCATGATCACGTACCCGTCGACTCATGGTATTTACGAAACGACGATTGCTGAAATCTGTAACATCATTCATGACAACGGCGGTCAAGTTTACCTTGATGGCGCGAACATGAACGCACAAGTAGGCTTAACGTCACCGGGTTCAATCGGCGCTGATGTTTCACACCTTAACTTACACAAAACTTTCGCTATTCCACACGGTGGCGGTGGTCCAGGTATGGGTCCTATCGGTGTTAAGTCACACCTTGCACCATTCCTTCCTGATCACGCACTAGTGACCGTGAATGACGAGACTAAAGGTAACGGCGCGGTATCAGCGGCACCATTTGGTAGTGCGGGTATCTTATGTATCACTTACTTATACATTGCTATGTTAGGTAAAAAAGGTGTTACTGACGCGACTAAATACGCTATCACTAACGCTAACTACTTAGCGACTAAACTTAGCCAGCATTACCCAATTTTATACACTGGACCTAATGGCCGCGTAGCACACGAATGTATTATCGATTTACGTCCAATTAAAGCGGACTGTGGTATTACTGAAGTAGATATGGCTAAGCGCCTAATGGATTACGGTTTCCATGCACCAACTATGTCGTTCCCAGTAGCGGGCACGTTCATGATTGAGCCAACGGAATCAGAGTCTAAAGTTGAACTTGATCGTTTCATCGAAGCGATGGTTTGTATTCGTGATGAAGTACGTAAAGTTGAGTCAGGTGAGTGGGCATTAAACGATAACCCATTACAGAATGCGCCACATACATTAGCGGATATTACTGATACTTGGGATCGTGGTTACACGATTCAAGAAGCAGTATTCCCAGTACCAGCGGCAGCAGCTAACAAATTCTGGCCAACAGTTAACAGAATTGATGATGTATATGGTGACAGAAACTTAATATGTTCATGTCCTCCAGTAGAGAGTTATAAATAGTAATAACTAGTTGATATAGAATAATAAAAATCGAGCTTCGGCTCGCTTTTTTGTTGCTTTTTTTTAACAATTCCATCAATGTTATTAGTATATAAATATATGAGGGATTAAAATGACTGACGATATAGATTTTAACTGGGAAAGTAAGTTAGAAATTAAAAGTAAGGATACACCTCAAAAGGTAATTGAAACATTTCCAGAAGATAAGTTAGATCGGGCAAAGTACGCAAAGTTTTTAACAAAGTACCTAAAGTCATCTTCATATGATGAATCTACATCGACCCATTTAAACTATGTTTTAAATCTCAATTCGGAATGGGGAGCTGGTAAGTCTTACTTTTTACGGCGATGGGCAGATGATTTAAAACTTAAACACCCTGTTGTTTATATCGATGCTTGGAAGCAGGATTATTCAGAAGATCCATTAATGACAGTGATTTCATCATTGATTAATCAATTGAAAGACCAAGCGCCAAAATCAACTGAGGCTTTTAAGCCACCTAAAAAATTAATTGGGCTATTAAAAGCAGCTGCACCAGCAATTGCTAGAGGAATAACCAAGCGATATTTAGGTATTGATCCCGTTAAGATTATGGAGTCTGATGATGAAATCGATCAGGGAGATCCTATTGTTGATGGAGAAGATAAGCCCATAGATATGGGAATAGCAGCCTCTAAAATTGTAGGACACTTAATTAGTGAACATGATGCAAAATCCAAGGCTATTGAAAGTTTAAAAGTCACGGTTGGCCAATGGGTTAAATCTGTTGTTAATAATGGAAAAAATAGCCCTGCATTCATCTTCATTGATGAATTAGATCGCTGCCGGCCTAGTTATGCAGTGGAAATGTTAGAAACTATTAAACATATTTTTGATATACAAGGCGTGATATTTGTTGTTGCTACCGATACCGAGCAACTTCAACATGCAGTAAAAGCTATTTATGGAGAGGGTTTTGATGCCAGAACCTACTTAGCTAGATTCTTTGATAGCCGCTTTAGTTTAAAATCTCCTAATTTTGATAATTTGTTGGAGGTGCATTGCCAAAAACAGAAGTTATCTAAAGAGCATTTCGATAAGCTTGATATCCTTGTATGGCCTGAGAATGAAGACTCCCAATTAACGTTGGATAATATCACAGCAGTTTTAAATTCATTTGGTTTATCTACAAGAGCAGGAATACAAATTACTGTAAAAGTTATAGCTATAATCTCTAATTTAGACTCGAGTACAAAGCTAGATATATTGATGTTAACGACCTTACTTTGCATCAGAGAAAAAGATGAGGGGCTATATGAAGAAATTATAAATTTGAAATTTACAAAGAAAAATGGTGATAAAGTTGTTAGCCTTGATGACTTTCTTATTGATAGGTTCTCTATTGAGAACAAAAAATTAAAGATAGAATTTGATAAGAATCAGGTTCATTCAACCTCTAGATTCCGTTTCATCCGATTTGAAATTGGTATTTATAACGCAGATTTTTCTTTTTATATTAAGAATGTTTTCGCTCCAATATTTGATAATCAAAGTGGGAGAAGCGCTCTTACGTTTATAGGTCTCGCGGGAGGTTCAAGTAGAACAAGTAATGTGGAAGATAATATTTTAGAAAGGCTTAGTACCATATACCACGAAGTTAGTATTCCTGAGGAGCGTTTTTATGGTGAGTGCGCCAACAAAATTTTAGAGTTATTAGCTGTTACTTCTAAAATTAATTCTGCTAAACCTCAATTCTATAAAGACCTTGTTGAGTTAGCTTCGGCTATAGACTGGATAGATGAAGAAAGCTAATTGCTTTTGTCGCGGTGGCGACGACACCCAAGGGGCGTTACACGCCAAAAGCCCCTTGGAACCCCATGGCGCTGCTAACAAACGTCTTCTTCAATTCCCTCAAGTGTTATCGACGTAACAGCGCTGATGGCACATCAGGACAATATGCTCCTGCATTGTCTAATAAGGTACATCCTGTACCGTCATGTGCCGACAGCGCTTTGTTCATCATCCCTGATGAACATACGTGAACACTTTCATTCATTTCAGCGTTTGTTCAAGCAGAATTGGTGCTTGTTGATAGGGTCGTTGGTATATTTCAAGATTCGTCATTCCGTAAGTGTCCTGTACGGAACCCATGTCACTAAGAACTGGATTCCCGACTAAGTAACCACGGGGATGACACCTGCTAGGTTACGTGGCTGTGCCAAACACTCCAAATCCCATCTCAGTGAATAAATCTCAATTTTGTAAAGTGTCAGTCAAGCTGAGCCATGGATGGCGAAGACTGCCGCTTTTCATGGACGAATATCGGCAGGTATTGACTGTAAACACAAAATTGATGATTTATGTTTTCACTGCGTGGGCGCCGCAGGGGTTCCAAGGGGAGGCGCGGCGGTACGTCGCCCCTTGGGTGTAGTCGCCACCGCGACGCTAAACAGGAAATCAAAACTCCAAGCAATTCATTAAACCACCAACACAATGATAAAGGCTGTCGTTGTTCAGGGAAGACTTATACCACTAGCTTAGCGGCAGGGGTTGCGGTTTACGCTAGTTGAAATTGAAATTGAAAGTTGAATGTTCTGCTGAGTAGGGCGTCGTAGGGGTTCCAAGGGGCGGCGCGGCAGCACGTCGCCCCTTGGGTGTGGTCGCCACCGCGACTCCAGATAGAACATGAAAGCTCCAAACAATGGCGTTGATCACCAGCAATTGCAGAAAATCCTAACTTATCAGGCCACCCATAATAACTTGCTCTTATCACACAAGTGTTTTAAAAAGGACAGCAATAACTACAGCAATAGGAATTGATTACACGTTATCTGAAAATCATTAAAAGTTTTCGCTCTGGCAGTTACAGATATGACTACTAACTTTGAAGCAGAACTTGTTAGCTTCAAAGCAAGCGTTAAGGAAGAAAAATGGCCATCCTCATAAACCTTGTCTATCACAGAGTAATTTGGCATAGCGTTCCATCGGAATGTTCATTTTTTCTTGCAACCATTTACCTTTAGTCATTAGCCCTTCTCTTTTTATCAAAGGGATGTCATTTTTGAATGCGAGTACGATGGTATTTCCACTTTCAACTTCAAAACTGAGTAGTCTGTTTTCAAATTCTAACTCGAGTAATTCATCTAACTCTTCTCGTGATTTAAGTGCCGTGTGCCAGATATTGAGCACGAGGACACCTTGCTTGTTAAGTGAATTTTTACAATCACGCAAGTAGGATGATTGTATTTGTTTCGATTCCATGCCTTGTGAATTATATAGATCTGAAAAGATAATATCGCTTTTCATGTCAGTGTTTTTAATGTAGTTCACCGCATCGTCTATATGAATGACGAGGCGTTCCGTGTCGGGTAAGTAAAAATATTCTTTTGCGGTCTTCGCCACTGCTTCACGGTATTCAATCGCGTGTATATTCAACTCAGAGAAACTACTGAGCAGGTTCTTTGCCATTGAGCCTGCACCTAGCCCCATGATGGTGGCTGTTTTTAACCTAGGGATAAAAAACAAACCCGCCATCATGGCCTGAGTGTAGCTGAGATCTAATCCATGAATATTATTTAGTTTCATGGAACTTTGATAGATTTTCCCATCAAAGCTGAGGATCCGACTGGTCCTTGTTTGGTAAACATAAACTGGGCCGTGCTCATCTGCGGTTGATGATATACAGGTCCCTTTGATATCCATAGTATTTTTAATACCTCATAAATTCGTGTATATAACTGGCAGGACACTATAACGGAAAAGAGGGAAAAAACTTAATCAAAACTTAATCTGCCACCCATAATAACTTTTGAGCTTATTTCGAGTGGTATTTAGCATGTTTTATTACTATATTCATGACATTGATAGGCAGTTATCAGACAATCAAGTAGGAGTTTTCCTAGGTATTTGTCTAACTTCTGAGTAGCGGATTACTTGTTAGCCGCGTAATAAAAATCAAAGTATTTTCTATGATCTACGCCAGCTAAGTTAGAGCTGATTTTATTCGGGTGTTTATAGTCTTTCCAGTTAGCTACATTGCGACCGACATTAAGTTTAGGGAAATCTATACTTCCCTCCTTTTCCATTTCTAAAAACTGTTTCATTTTCAGTAAACTACCTTGCTCACTTATATCTATCGTCAATAAGTTATCTCTCCCTTCAAAATACGAATAAACCATTTGCTGATGACGCTCATAGCAATCGCTTAATTCATGATAGTTTAAAGGCA
>JALJPA010000283.1 GCA_022969215.1 Colwellia sp.
GAAGAAGGTGGCGTTGAAGCTTTACGTGTTGAAGTAAGCAAAAATATGGCACGTGAATTAACACAAGCTGTTAAAGCTAAAGTTAAAACACAAGTTCTTGATGGCTTATTAGCTGGACATGCGGTTGACTTACCTTCAGCACTTGTTACTCAAGAAGTGGATGTTTTACGTCAACAAGCGATGCAACGTTTCAAAGGCCAAATGGACCCTAAGAACTTGCCACAACTTCCAGCTGAAATGTTTACTGAACAAGCTGAACGTCGTGTTAAAATCGGTTTACTTTTAGGTGAAGTAATTAAAGTCAATGAACTTAAAGTTGATGAAACTAAAGTTAATGAATTAATTGCGTCTGCGGCTTCTGCTTATGAAGATCCTAAAGAAGTTGTTGAATACTACGCTAACAATAAAGAGCTTATGCAACAGATGCAAAATGTTGCATTAGAAGAACAAGCGGTTGAGATTTTAGTTGAAAAAGCTAACGTTTCGGATAAAAAAGCTAGCTTCAACGACATAATGAACCCAGAAGCGAAGTAATTTTAAGTAAAGCTGAAGTTTATCGTCTTTAAAGTTAATTTTGCATTGACAATAGACTCAGCAATCGCTTAAATTTAATGGCTTGTATGGCAACATACAGGCCATTTTTATTTATTAAGGGAAGGTATACTCTTGTTTAACTCTCAAATTGGTTCTCAAATTACATCACAAAGATCATCACAAAGCAGTGCAACAGGTATTGAAAGCGCGTTAGTGCCTATGGTTGTTGAGCAAACCCCTAAAGGTGAACGTTCATATGATATCTACTCAAGGCTGTTAAAAGAGCGTGTAATCTTCCTTTGTGGCCAAGTTGAAGATCATATGGCTAACTTGATTATTGCGCAGTTATTATTCTTAGAGTCTGAGAGTCCTGATAAAGATATTTTTCTCTACATAAACTCACCCGGTGGTTCAGTAACCGCTGGTATGGCAATTTATGACACGATGAAATTTATTAAGCCTCATATCAGCACAGTTTGTATTGGTCAAGCAGCTAGTATGGGCGCGTTTTTATTATCAGGTGGTGAAAAAGGCAAACGCTATTGTTTACCAAATGCTCGAGTAATGATTCATCAGCCGCTTGGTGGTTTCCAAGGGCAAGCATCTGATTTTGAAATTCATGCTAAAGAAATATTATATATAAAAGATAAGCTTAACGGTTTAATGGCTGAGCATACCGGCCAAACGCTAGAGCAAGTTTCTAAAGATACAGACAGAGATAATTTCTTAAGTGCAGAAGCAGCGGTTGAATATGGTTTAGTCGACTCCATATTAGAACAACGTAACGATAAATAGGATTTCGGTGTATACTTAGCTGTGTATATTGAGAATTAAATGGATTTATTGGTATTAAAAGTTTAGAGGTAGGGCATGACCGATATTAAAAGTGGTGGCGATAATGGTAAATTACTTTACTGCTCATTTTGTGGCAAAAGCCAACATGAAGTACGTAAATTAATTGCTGGTCCATCAGTCTTTGTTTGTGATGAATGTGTAGAACTGTGTAATGACATTATTCGCGAAGAAATTTCTGAAATTTCGCCAAAAGAAAGTAAAGAAGCATTACCTTCTCCTATCGAAATCCGGGAAAAGCTTGATGACTATGTTATTGGTCAGGATCACGCGAAAAAAGTATTAGCGGTTGCCGTTTATAATCACTATAAACGTCTACGTAAAGGTGATAACCACAACGGTGTTGAACTGGGTAAAAGTAACATCTTACTTATTGGGCCAACAGGGAGTGGTAAAACGTTATTAGCACAAACCCTTGCCCGTTTACTTGATGTGCCATTTACTATGGCAGA
This sequence comes from Colwellia sp., assembly GCA_022969215.1. GTDB lineage: Bacteria > Pseudomonadota > Gammaproteobacteria > Enterobacterales > Alteromonadaceae > Colwellia. The sequence goes on from JALJPA010000283.1 coordinate 1,839, forward strand.
TGCAACTACGCTAACCGAAGCTGGTTATGTTGGTGAAGATGTAGAGAACATCATTCAAAAGCTATTACAAAAATGTGATTACGACGTCGAGAAAGCTGAACGTGGTATTGTTTACATTGATGAGATTGATAAGATTTCTCGTAAATCTGATAACCCTTCAATTACCCGTGATGTTTCAGGTGAAGGTGTACAACAAGCGTTATTAAAGCTTATTGAAGGCACTGTCGCTTCAGTACCGCCTCAAGGTGGTCGTAAACATCCACAACAAGAATTTTTACAAGTAGATACTTCTAAAATTCTGTTTATTTGTGGTGGAGCCTTTTCAGGTTTAGATAAAGTTGTTGAGCAACGTAATCATACGGGTACTGGCATTGGTTTTGGCGCGGAAGTCCGTGGTAAAGATCAACAGAAATCATTAACCGATCATTTAGCGGAAGTTGAGCCACAAGATTTAGTTAAATATGGTTTAATTCCAGAGTTTATTGGTCGTTTACCGGTTTTAGCAACATTAACTGAACTCGATGAAGAAGCACTTATTCAAATACTGCAAGAGCCTAAAAACGCATTAACTAAGCAGTTTTCGGCGTTATTTGATATGGAAGATGTCGAGCTAGAGTTCAGAACTGATGCTTTGCACGCTATAGCACGTAAAGCCATGAATAGAAAAACTGGTGCACGTGGTTTACGCTCGATTGTTGAGGCCGTTTTACTTGATACCATGTATGAATTACCATCGATGGAAAATGTCAGTAAAATCGTTGTTGATGAAAATACCATCAAAGGCGAAAGTAAACCTATTGTTATTTATGACAGTAAGCAAGATAAAGCAGTTTCCGAGTAACTTTAGATACTTGTAGCCCGCTTAAGCAGAAGATATAGCCTGGTGTAGTAAGTAATTATTTTTATAGATAATTACTTACTACACCAGGCTTTTTTGATCGTATTAATAAAAACATAGCTGTTTAGCGCTTTATTTTTTATCTATTGTTGAAAGTTAACAGCCTAGCCCCATATAGATTCTATAGCTTTATTTTATATATCAATTAAAACAATTCCCAAGAAGAGTAGCCAATGAGTAAAGAATTATCTGGTGTCGTTGAGATCCCCGTTTTAGCCTTAAGAGATGTTGTTGTTTACCCGCAAATGGTTATCCCCCTTTTTGTTGGCCGTGAAAAATCAATTCGCTGTCTAGATTTAGCTATGGAGAACGATAAGCAAGTATTTCTTGTCGCACAAAAAGATGCCGCTATTGATGACCCTAAAGCTGAAGATGTATATAGCACAGGTACGGTTGCCACTATTTTGCAAATGTTAAAGCTTCCCGACGGTACCGTTAAAGTATTAGTGGAAGGCGCACAACGAGCAACGATAAAAAAATTCATTGAAACGGAAGAATACTTTAGCGCAGAAATCGAATATGTTACGCCAAATTCTGATCTGGGCGATGATATTGAAGTATTGATCCGCTCGGCTATTTCTCAATTTGAAGGCTATGTAAAACTTAATAAAAAAATACCACCGGAAGTACTCACTTCGGTATCGGGTATCGATGATGCTGAACAGCTTGCAGATACTATGGCCGCTCATATGCCGCTAAAACTGGCTGACAAGCAAAAAGTATTAGAAATTATTGATGTTAATGTGCGTTTAGAGCATTTGATGGCATTAATGGAAGGCGAAATTGACTTACTGCAAGTTGAAAAGAAAATTCGCACCCGTGTAAAAAAACAAATGGAAAAAAGTCAGCGCGATTATTACTTGAATGAGCAAATGAAAGCCATCCAAAAAGAGCTTAATGAAGGTGACGACACTCCTGATGAGCTTGAGCAAATGGCTAAGAGCATTGAAGAAGCACAAATGCCAAAAGAGGCGAAAGAAAAGACGCTTGCTGAACTTCAAAAGCTTAAAATGATGTCACCCATGTCGGCAGAAGCAACAGTGGTAAGGAGTTACATTGACTGTATGATTAATGTACCCTGGAAAAAACGCAGTAAATTAAAGCGTAATCTTGCTCTTGCCCAAGAAGTACTTGATAAAGACCATTTTGGCTTAGATAAAGTTAAAGAGCATATTTTAGAATATTTAGCCGTACAACAACGTGTAAGCCAATTAAAAGGTCCTATTCTTTGTTTGGTTGGTCCTCCAGGTGTTGGTAAAACCTCACTTGGTCAATCAATTGCTAAAGCTACCGGGCGAAAATATGTCCGCATGGCATTAGGTGGCGTTCGTGATGAAGCTGAAATTCGTGGTCATCGCCGTACTTATATTGGCTCGCTGCCGGGTAAGTTAATCCAGAAAATATCAAAAGTAGGTGTTAAAAACCCGCTGTTCTTATTGGATGAAATCGATAAAATGGCTTCTGATATGCGTGGCGATCCAGCCTCCGCCTTGCTTGAAGTGTTAGATCCAGAACAAAACACAACTTTTAATGATCACTATTTAGAAGTTGATTATGATTTATCTGATGTGATGTTTGTCGCGACTTCTAATAGTATGAATATTCCTGGGCCATTATTAGATCGTATGGAAGTTATTCGTTTGTCGGGCTATACCGAAGATGAAAAACTCAATATTGCTAAAAATCATTTACTCAACAAACAAATTGAGCGAAATGGCTTGAAAGCTAAAGAAATAGACATCGATGATAGTGCTATCGTTGGCATCATTCGTTATTACACACGTGAAGCGGGTGTACGTAGTTTAGAACGTGAAATTTCGAAACTATGCCGTAAAGCAGTAAAGGCTATTTTACTGGATAAAAAGTTAAAGAAAGTCACCATTAATCAAGATAACCTAAATGAGTTTTTAGGCGTACAACGCTTTGATTATGGCAAGGCTGACTCGGAAAATCGCGTAGGCTTGGTTACTGGTTTAGCTTGGACTCAAGTTGGTGGAGAGCTACTTACTATAGAAACAGCCTCTGTACCAGGTAAAGGTAAACTGACATATACCGGCTCATTAGGTGATGTTATGCAAGAGTCAATTCAAGCGGCTATGACTGTGGTGCGAAGTCGTACCGAGAAACTTCGAATCAACGAAAACTTTTACGAAAAACGTGATATCCATGTTCATGTTCCTGAAGGAGCAACACCAAAAGATGGTCCTAGTGCCGGTGTCGGTATGTGTACCGCGTTAGTCTCAAGCCTTACCGGTAATCCGGTAAAAGCCGACGTTGCTATGACAGGTGAAATAACCTTACGTGGTGAAGTTCTAGCGATTGGTGGTTTAAAAGAGAAGTTACTTGCGGCACATCGTGGCGG
>JALJPA010000284.1 GCA_022969215.1 Colwellia sp.
ATAAAGCGGAGAGTTCAACGATATCATTACTGTCCCATGCTTCACCAAATTTAATTTTTGGCGCTGGGGCTAAGTAATGCTGCATTAATACCTGTTCAAATATTTGATGCATACCGGTAATAGGGTCGCACACAGACATCGCAGCGAAGGTATCACCGTGATAACCATTTCTAACTGTTAATAGCTTAGTCTTAGTTAAATTGTGTTGGCCTTTTTCAGCTTTGGCATGTTGATATTGCAGGGCCATTTTCATAGCGACTTCAACACTCACCGAGCCTGAATCAGACAAGAACACTTTCTCTAATCCTTCAGGCGTTAAATGAACCAACTTTTCACATAAGGTAATGGCACTTATGTGAGTTAAACCGCCAAACATCACATGAGACATTTTTGCTGCCTGCTGCTGCAATGCGGCATTTAACTTAGGGTGATTATAACCATGTAAAACAGACCACCATGAAGACATGCCATCAATGAGATGTTCACCGCTAGCTAAATTGATGGTTACCCCTTCAGCACTATCAACTAAATAGCTTGGTAGTGGCTCAGACATTGAAGTGTATGGATGCCAAACGTTTTCTTTATCAAGGCGAAGGAGTGATTTTTGTTCGGACGGAGTCAGAGGTGTTGGTTTATTGTTCATTTGTTAACTAAAGATCTTCTTAATCGTTGACATCAGGCTTAGGCTGGCTAGACTACCCGTTAAGTTAACTAGATGCAATTGAGTTTTAAATATGTCCGAAGCAGTATCCACACTTAAGGTAACACCGCAGTTTTCACCACAAGCACAGCCATTAAATTCTATCCTTCGTCACAATTGGAATTTAAAAGAAGTACAAGCATTATTTGCTATGCCTTTTAGTGACTTGATGTTTAAAGCACAAACAATACATAGAGAAAACTTTGATCCCAATGAAGTACAAGTAAGTACTTTATTATCGATTAAAACAGGTGCTTGTCCGGAAGATTGTAAATACTGTTCACAAAGTGCGCGTAATAAAACAGACTTAGAAAAAGAAAGTTTATTAGCTGTAGAAAAGGTATTAGAAGCGGCACAAAAAGCTAAAGAAATGGGCTCAACTCGTTTCTGTATGGGCGCTGCATGGCGTAATCCGAAAGAACGTGACATGCCTTACGTGCTTGAAATGGTTAAAAGTGTTAAAGCGCTTGGTATGGAAACTTGCATGACTTTAGGTATGTTATCTGTCGAGCAAGCCGACCGACTAAATGATGCCGGTTTGGATTACTATAACCATAACCTAGACACATCACCTGAACATTATAACCAAATCATTACTACACGTACGTTTCAAGATAGACTCGATACTTTAGGCAATGTTCGTAGTGCCGGCATGAAAGTGTGTAGTGGCGGCATTGTTGGTTTAGGTGAAAAGGCAGCTGATCGTGCATCACTTTTAATACAACTTGCTAATTTAAGCCCACAGCCAGAAAGTGTGCCAATCAACATGTTAGTGAAAGTTGAAGGTACACCTTTAGCTGACATTGATGATTTAGATAGTTTTGATTTTATTCGCTGTATTGCCGTAGCTAGAATTATGATGCCGAAAAGTCATGTAAGGTTGTCAGCGGGTCGTACTGCTATGAATGAACAAATGCAAGCAATGTGTTTCCTTGCTGGCGCCAATTCAATTTTTTATGGTTGTAAGTTACTGACCGCAGAAAACCCTGAAACTAATCAAGATATCGCTTTGTTTGAAAAATTAGGCATTAATACTGAAACAGTGGTTGATGATAGTGATTTATCAGATAATATTGTTAAAACCGCGATAGTTGATCAACAAAATAGCGACTTATTTTATAACGCATCGGTTTAAACATATTGGTAAAAAAAATATTTATATCGTTAGTTAACCTTTTGACTAACGATATAAAGCTCAACACTTCACTTTATGATCTAGGTAATAAATATTAGATGAGCTTTGATTTTATTCGTACTGACGTTCAAGAGCAAAAAGCTAAGTCTCGTTATCGTCAATTGGTTTGCAATAGTACGGCAAGCCAAGGTAATAAAATCGTTATTAATGGTAAGTCATATTTAAACTTTTCTTCCAATGATTATTTAGGTCTAAATAATCATGCTCAAATAAATAAAGCACTACAAGATGGCGTAGATAAATTTGGTACTTGTGCAAGCAGCTCTAGTTTAGTCACCGGCTATCATTATGCCCATCAAGCACTAGAAGATGATATTTGCCAATGGTTGAACAAACCCAAATGTCTGCTTTTTTCCAGTGGTTTTAGTGCTAACTTAGCACTATTTCATGCCTTAGGAAAAAGTGAGCAAAGTCACTTTTATCTTGATAAGCTTAGCCATGCGTCAATGATCGATGGTGCTTATCAAAGTAAGGCAAAAGTTAAACGTTTTAATCATAATAATATTGAGCAACTAACAAAATTACTCAGCAGTACCGAGCAAAGTGCAGACACCGGTAACAATAAATTGATTGCCTCGGAAGGGGTGTTTAGTATGGATGGTTGCCAAGCAAAAGTTTTGCAGCTTGCGCAATTAGCAAAAACACAAAATTGCTGGCTATATTTAGATGATGCTCACAGTATTGGTGTTATTGGTAATAAAGGTGAGGGCAGTAACAGCTTTGCTAACATTGATATTACCATGGCAACTTTTGGTAAGGCGATAGCAACCAGTGGCGCATTTTTAGCCTGTAATGAAGACTTACATGAGTATTTAGTAAATTTTTCTCGGCATTATATTTACTCTACAGCAATATCACCTGCCATCGCTTGGGCCACGAGAAAAAGCATTGAGCTTATTCAAAGCGAGCATTGGCGCCGTGAAAAAATAGTAGAATTAAGTAAGCTGTTTAGTGATTTTTTGGCGCCAGAAATTGATTTAGTCAGCACACAATCTTCAATTCATGCAATAATAATTGGCGATGAGAAAAAAGCTCTTAAGGTAAGTGAGCAACTTAAAAAAGATGGTGTTTGGTTAACAGCAATAAGACCACCGACAGTGGCTGTTAATAGCTCTAGGTTACGCGTTACCATTTGCGCGAATCATAACACCCAAGATATCAAGTACTTAGCGGAATGTATTAATAAGGCTATAGCTTAATGGTTCAAACAGAACAAGATAACGAAAACAGAGTTAAGATCGCTAAAAGTTTTGGCTCTGCCAGTAAATCCTATGATGTATCAGCAAGATTACAACGTTTTTCTGGTAAACATTTAATGCCTTGGCTACCTAATCGTAATGATCTAACGGTATTAGATCTTGGCTCAGGTACCGGTTTTTTTACTGACTTATTAGCAGGTACTTATGAGCAAGTTATCGGTTTAGATATCTCAACAGAGATGCTTAAATTTGCCAAAGAACATCGTAATAAAAAAATCCTCTGGCTCGAAGCCGATGCTCATAATATTCCGCTACAAGATAACAGTATTGATTTTATTTACTCAAATTTAGTTATCCAATGGTTCGAGCCACTCGATGAAGCGATAACAGAAATGTTAAGGGTATTGAAACCGGGCGGTTTACTTATTTTTACCACTTTAGTTGATGGCACATTACATGAGTTAAAATCTTCGTGGAAACAGGTTGATGATGATCAACATGTTATTGATTTTAAAACCGTCACTGAGCTCAATACCTTATTTAATAATGAAAACGGTAAATTAGTCGAACAAAAATGCCAAGACATCATTTTGGAATATCAAAACGTTATTCATTTAGCGCGAGAGTTAAAAGGCTTAGGAGCTAACCATCTGGCTCAGAAAAAAAACCGAGGTCTGTCTGGTAAAGATAAGTGGTTTAAAATGACCGAGCATTACCAAGATTTTCTTGAACCAAGTGGCATATATCCAGCAACTTATCGTTTGTTTTCTGGCTTGGTTGTTAAGTTAAATAACTAAATGATAAACAGCTAAAAAGTTAGCAAGTGTATTATACGTTTACTCGCCTTAGTTTATATAAAGCTAACACTAAGGCGTTAGTGATAGTAAGGTCATCGCCATAAGTCATGACTAAACGTTATAGTTAAAAGACAGAGCAAGCAACCCCTCAATTTAAAAAACCAACTTACCAATTTAATGCACAGTGCGATTAAATATTGAGTTAAGGTATAACAAAAACTGTATGAAACAATTTTTTATCACCGCGACAGATACCGATGCCGGTAAAACTTTTGTCAGCTGCGCGTTAATTAAGGCGTTAATTGAAACTTCTACTAAAACAACCCGTCAATCTTCAGTTCAAGCTTTAATTCGACCTGAGACTGGTGATAAAAATATCTGTGCGACTAAGCCAACGAAAGTCGCTGCCTTCAAACCAATTGCCGCCGGTTGTGAATTAGTCGATGGTCAACTTATTAATGAAGATGCTAAGTTACTCAGTGAGTTTTCAAACTGCGGACAAAGCATTACTGATATTAATCCGATTGCCTATGCCGAGCCTATCGCACCGCACATAGCAGCTAAAAAACAAAATCAGCAAATTAATGTTGCCGATATTAATCACCATTACCAAGCAGTAAAATCATTGAATGCTGATGTCACTTTAGTGGAGGGTGCTGGTGGTTGGCGCATACCGCTTGGTCCATCATCGCTTGCTCCTTTGTCAGCTGAAGCAATGTCGTTAAATATTAATACTGCTAATAGTACTAGTAATAATAAAAGTAATAGTCCTAACGATAAACTTACGGTTGATACTCAAAAGCCTGCTTACCAATTTTTATCTGACTTTGTTAAAGGGGCAGAGCTAGAAGTTATTCTCATTGTTAATATGAAATTGGGTTGTTTGAACCATGCTCTATTAACTTATGAAACAATCATTGCGGATGGTTTAAAATGTATCGCTTGGATTGCCAATTGTGCGGCAAGTGAACCGATGAATAATTTGGCAGAAAATATTGCTGAGCTAGAGCTACTTTTACCTATGCCAAAAATTGCCCAGTTCGATTACTTTAACGATGTCGATAGTGAGGGTAATGAGATAAGCTTCCATGAAAAAATCAACCTTGCTGCCCAGCAAATAAATTTAGCCCCTTTAGTTAAATAAGCTGTGCTCAGTTTATCTAACTATTAATTTAACTACTTTTCTAATTC
>JALJPA010000285.1 GCA_022969215.1 Colwellia sp.
ATCGCTTTAGTGCGAGCAAGCTCTAGACTTATATCATTGGTACGTGCATGGCCTTGTGTCTCATACCACTGACTGCTGGCAGAAAAACTGCATAGCAAGCTGATGAGTGTTAGTTGCTTGATGAGCTTGTGCATAGTTGTTGTCATCTTCCTTATTTAGCTTGAACCCTTTTACATAGAGTATCGGCAATAACGTTTTTATGGACTAATGGGGATTATGCATATTTCATGCCTTTCAGATGCGGCTAATTTAGCTAGTCAATAATTATTGGCTTAGAATGTGCATTATTCTGACTATGAAAATTAATACAATATGGCTAGTTGCTATAATTGTAGTACTTAGTTTTGAGGGGCAATACCATGAGAAAATGGCTAATAGTATTTATTTTACCTGCTTTACTCTCGTGTGATGCAACTAACAATGATGGCTTTGTTCATTAGCTTCAACGTCATGGTTTGGTAGTCATCGACTATAAAACCACAGGTCATATTCGAGTAACAAAAGAGGGTGACTATGTATTTAGTCGAGACTGGCAAGAGCTGCCAGAACGTCAGATTATTGACTATGTCGCTTTTGGCACTATGGTTGAAGAATAAAACGGTATTTTAGTTAATGTTCGTATGATTGGTATTCAATCTATAGTTGTAGTCGCTACCGCGCAATCATTCATTCCGGCCTGGGTCTTAGGTGATGATATGAGTCACCGTGAGAAAGTGAAAGATGGCGTGATTATTCGGGACAATGCTATGTTGATTAACGACGAACGAGCTATGATTATACAAAATTAGAATTTAATTCAATATGTTAAGTAAGTTCGCTAATAAACAATACAATTTAATTAGCGACTAACTCCAAAGGTGTATATATGAGTAAATCATTAACTCGTGTCATTCTTATTACCAGTGCACTCTTTTTTACTAGTGCGTGTTCCCTTGTTTACGACAAACATGTGCAGTGGCAAACCGTAAAACCTGAGACTTTTCCTGTGCTGTATGCAACAGGTTTCGCACCTATTAGTCTGCAAAAATCAACACATAAAACACAGCGGATGCTAATGGCCATCAAGGCGTCAAAAATTGCCGCCTATGCTGAGCTGGCAGAGCAAGTCTATGGTCAGCAAGTTTCGGGTAAGGTCATTATGGCTGACTTATTAATCGAAGATCAGCAGTTGATGGCTTCGGTACAAGGTATTATACGTGGTGCTAAAGTGGTGAAGAGCTATCCTGTTGGCGATGTTTATACCACTGAATTACTACTCGATTTTGAAGATGTCTATAATATTTATCAAGTAAACCAAAATAGAAAAGAAATTAAAGATGTAACTCACTTCTAATTGCTATAGCTACAAACTGCATAACCTACTAGCAATAATAAAACTAAAAAAGGCGTTAATCTTAATGATTAACGCCTTTTTTGTTGTTTCAGTTTTTGATGTTTCAATATAACTAAGCTTTGAGTCCTAAACTTGATAGTCCTGCGCTTTTTTTGCCCTTATTGTCATAAGTAATGGCGTTCTTATTATGGCTCTCTAATAAACTCGTCTTCATGCGCTCTACCGCGAGCTGAGAATGTTGGATTATTTGGCCATTGACTAAGTTCTGCTGCTGGCAACGTTTTAATAACTCAGTGATTTCAGCCAGTTGGGGCACTAGTTTCCCTGCGGCTTTATCTTGCGCGAAGCCTTGATGTAGAGATATATTTTTGTCTAGTTGCTGAATGGCTAATAACAGAGTGTTTTTTTCTTGACTGACGGTGAGTAGCGCTTGTGGATCGTGTTGCTGCAATATGTGTTTTTCATTAGCAATTATTTGGGCCAGTGCCGTTAATTGCTGATGTTGTAGCGTCAACAATTCATTGGAGGTTAATGCTTGATTATTTGACCCTTGTGACATAGGTTTACCTTTGATTTTACTATAAATATATGCCTAACAGTCTATCGTTAAATTAGCTTAAATTCAAAGTTAGCAATACTCGCTGCTAATTTTTCTGGATCTATTTTATAATCACCGGCGCTGATAGCCTTTTTTAATTCATCAATTTTCTTTTGATTAATCACGGGTGCATCAGCGGCTTTCTTCTGTAATTCATTCAGCTGTTTTGCTTGCGGAGTAATCGACACTGAGTCTTGTCCTGCACTTTTTACTTGTGCATTACTTGATGACGTTTGCGCAGATTGCTGCTTTACTTGCTGTTGCTGAGTCTGTTTAACTTGATTGTTTGTATTCAAGTTGTTGATATTTATAGCCATAATTTCATCCTATAGCAATGAAATGATATTTTAAATGAGTTATATTGCCTTGTTATCGGCCATCAGCAGAATAACTTTAGCTAAAAACACATTAAAATATAAATAACATCACACGTAAGTTAACCGCATCATTATTTGTTAACCTAGATTGTGTATGTCTTGATTATAGATGAATTACTACTTGGTTAATAGCTTTGACACGCGGAGTGATAACTTTATTTGAACGAGTATTTTTTACTCTAATTTGCTCATTAATATTACCAGAGCTTAATGCTACGCCTTGGGTTTTGATGGTGAATACTTTTGATGAGACAATAATAGTTACCACATCGCCTTTACAAATTAAGCAAATACTTCTTTTACTAATTGTTTTACCCTTAGTGATACGCCTTTTCGCTTTAGCGCCAAAAACAATGGCTGTATCGGTTAGTTTTTCACCACGAATTTTGTTGATAGCTATGTAAGCTAGCTCGACGTTACTTTCGTCAAGTATGTCCCCTTGGCTAATTGTACTTTTTGCAATTAAAACAGCTTTAGTTATTTCAACTTTGGCCGATAAATATATTTTCCATGGTATTGATTCATCACAACTAATTTTTATATTTATATTTCTAGTACTGTTTTTATCAGATATATTTGCTGTTAAGGGAATTTTGCACGATTTTATGACTATTCTGGGATCTAAGCGAGCAACAGATATACGAACTATTTCTTCGTTAGTTGAAGGGAATTTTTCTATTAAATAGGTATGTGCAAAACGTTCAATAAATGCACTGTCTAGTTCGGTTGCGGCAATAATTGGTTGCTTAATAAGCAATAAGAATAAAAAGAATAAAAAATGTTTGGTAAGTCGCATATATTTTGTTATCTATCTTTAAGTAAATGCAAATAATCGTCTATGCTTAACCTAAGTTAACAGTATGAAATGAGGTTAAATCAAGCGTCAAGTATCAGGCGCTTAGTGTGATTATCAACTCTATATTTTAAATACAATTCAAGAATTGTGCCTTAAGTGTTTATTTGTTTAAACATTATAAATGGGTACGGTGTTACATGAGGTTTATATGGCAGGCATACTCGATTCGGTAAATCAGCGAACGCAACTTGTAGGCGAGAACAGATTAGAATTGCTACTCTTCAAACTTGTCGGTAGGCAACTCTTTGGCATTAATGTATTTAAAGTGCGTGAAGTGATGCCATGCCCGAGATTAACTATATTACCTGGGCAAGACTCTTATATTAAAGGTGTTGCTCATATTCGTGGCCAGACTATTTCTGTTATTGATTTAAGTAAATCAACCGGGGGCAGGGCAATCGAACAAACGGCAGATAGCTTTATTATCATTGCTGAATATAATCGGAGCGTGCAGGGCTTTCTTGTTGCCGGTGTAGAGCGAATAGTGACCTTAAGTTGGACAGATGTCATGCCTCCACCAGAGGGGGCCGGTAAATCGAGTTACCTAACCGCTGTCACTGAAATAGATGACCAAATGGTGTCAATTTTAGATGTTGAGAAAATTTTAAATGAAATTAGTCCTGTTTCAACGGAGGTAAGTGAAGATATAATTGATGCTAGCGTCGGTGAAAGTCTAGGCGATAAGCTGGTGATGATTGCTGATGACTCAACGGTTGCACGAAACCAAGTTAGAAGAGCACTTGAACCATTAGGTATTAATATGGTTTTAGCTAAAAATGGTCGTGATGCTCTAGAACAGTTATTAGCGATTGAGGCGACGTGTGAACATAGTATTACTGAAAAAGTTGCCTTGATGATTTCTGACATTGAAATGCCAGAAATGGATGGTTATACCTTAACGGCAGAAGTTAAAGGTAATGATCGCATGGCCAAAATGCCCATTATTTTACATACCTCGTTAAGTGGGGTATTTAATAATGCCATGGTTGAAAAAGTGGGGGCAGATGATTTTATTGCCAAGTTTCACCCCGATGAATTAGCTACTGCTGTAAAAAAATGGTTAAAAATAGAAGATTAACGCTTCAATACTACTTCAACGCCATTAGACGTGAGTTTATGGCTCCCCCCAATTTTTGGTGGATTTAGATGAATACTTCGAAATAAACAGGAAGCTATTGTGTCAGCAAGAGACCTTGATGAAAAAAGTTACAACGAATTCAGAACCTTTTTAGAGCAGCAATGTGGCATTGTGCTCGGTGGAAATAAGCAATATTTAGTTAAGAGCCGCTTAGCCCCGTTAATGGCTAAGTTTGATGTTAGTTCACTAGGTGAATTAGTCACTCGGACACTTTCTCCGGTAGAGCGGCAATTACGTGCCGCAGTCATTGATGCCATGACTACCAATGAAACCTTATGGTTTCGAGATGATTACCCGTATAAGTTACTGCAAAGTAAATTATTGCCAGATTTTGCTAATAGGAAAACCCCAGTTAAAATTTGGTCGGCCGCAAGTTCCTCTGGTCAAGAACCTTACTCAATTGCTATGTCTGTATTGGAGTACCAACAAAAAAATCCCGGATCATTCCCTCGTGGTGTACAGGTTATTGGTACCGATATTTCAACAACAATGTTAGAGCACTGTAAATACGGTCACTATGATAGCTTAGCTATTGCTCGTGGCCTATCGGAAGAACGTAAGAAGCGCTTCTTTGAAGCCGGTGATAACGGTATGTTGAAGATTAAAGATCAAGTCAAGAAAATGGTCAGTTTTAGGCCGCTTAATCTTCTGAATAGTTATAGCTTGATGGGGCGTTTTGATATTGTCTTTTGTCGTAATGTGTTGATTTATTTC
>JALJPA010000286.1 GCA_022969215.1 Colwellia sp.
ATGCCCAGCTGACCACGGAAATATTTGGTTTATTGGCACCAGTAAGAGCGGATGTTGCTTTAAAAATATCACAGTTGCCGATTCGAGTATCTGCTAAATATGATGCCCAGTGGATTGCACAATTTTATATCACCATGCACTCTTTGGCATCTAAGGTCGATAAGTCTCTAACGATACAGCAACAGACCATATGGCTGGCTGAGCAGGCAAGGCTGATATTACCTGAACAATCAACGCCAGCAAAAATGTATGATTTTATTAAACACTCATACCAACAAAACCCTGATAAAAATGATTGGGAAAAAAGCCGTGATGCCGTATATCAGCGTTATCAAGTCAATAACTCAGATGGTTATATTTATAATGATCCCTTTGAAGCGGGTATTAATTTTGCTGCCAGTTTAGTCAGCTTGTTTTACGGCGAAGGTGATATCGTGCGCACCATTCAAGTCGGCACTTTGGCTGGCTGGGATTCAGATAACCCGACCGCAACTTGGGGCGGATTATTAGGTTTTATGCTTGGTAAAAGGGGTGTAGAGCAAGCGTTTTGCCAAGATAATTTGTCGGAGAGTTATTGGATTCACCGTACTCGAGAAACTTCCCAGATCACACGCCAAATCAACTTGGCGAAGATACCTTTAGCATGATGGCGCAAAGAGCGATAAAGGTGATCGATCAAGTGGTGGTTGGACAAATGCAGGGTGAAGTTGATATTGAAAATAATGTCTGGCTGATCCCTGTAACGAAAGGTTAAGCTTAATTCCCCCCCACCTTTGTATTATCTGCAGAAACTACTTTGGACTATGGAGTATCATGAAAAAAATAATATTTTGTTTAACAGCTATTAGTTTTTTGTTATTGGCTTGTTCGAATAATACGACTCAAAGCTTAACAACACAGTCTGCAACAGCAGCTACTTCAACGGCCGAGTTACTGCGTGAAGCTTACCAATCGAGTGTTGATAGCAGTCAGCGAGAGTATTTTGTTTATTTGCCTAAAGGTTATCACTCAGAGCCAGATAAAAAATGGCCAGTAATGTTATTTTTACATGGTAATGGTGAGCGAGGTAATGGCCAAGATGAATTAGATTTTGTCTTAATGCAAGGGCCTTTATATGAGACTTGGGTACAGAAAAAAGATTTGCCCTTTATTATTATTTCACCGCAATTGCATATGTTTGGTTTTGATAAAAAAGGCATAACCTATATTGATAACCGCTCTAAAGAAAACATTCCCAAAAGATTAGCTAATGGCGTACCTAAGCGCAGCGCGGCTTTTAAAACCCACAGTGATATTCAAAGAACGTCGTCATTAACGAATATGACTGAAGTTGCGCCGCTATTGCCACAAGGCTGGGAAATGCTTGAGACTGATTTAATTGCCATGCTTGATAGTGTACAAGCAAAGTACCGAGTCAATGTAAATAAAACCTACTTGTCAGGTTTGAGTTACGGTGGTTTTGGTACCTGGTATATGGCCAGTAAATATCCAGAAAGGTTTGCAGCTATCGCTCCGGTCGTTGGTTGGGGACACCCTAGTTTAATGGCGCCCATTGCCGAGCATCAGCTACCGGTTTGGCTTTTTGCTGGCGGCAGAGATAGTGCCGTGAATATTAAGTACTTTTATGCCGGATTAGATAGATTAGAACAGCTGGGCCATAACAACGTGCGTTTTACTGTTCATGAAGATAAAGGCCATGATGCTTGGACTCGGGTTTATTCTGGCGATGATCTGTATCAGTGGTTACTAAAACATGAGATCAACAAGCAAACAGACATTCAATAACATGGCACTTTCATTGACAGCAAAAAATATATTATTACTTAGCCTTATCTCGGCATCTACCCTGTCTACTGAAACGCTCGCAGAAGCCGTATCTGAAGAAATCACTGTGATGTCACTAAACATATATGGCTGGAAAACCATGCCTGAGCATAGTAATGATTACGCTCAGTTAATTAAGCATAACAAGGTGGATATCCTTGGTATCCAAGAAGGTGTCGACGATTGGCAGCTTGAAGAAAGTGATATTGATAATAAACTGCCGACAAATTATCAGCGCGCTTTGACTTTAAATAAATCACTTGGCCAATGTTGGCGACATAAATTTCAAATTTTTATTAACCATTGTCAGGGTAATCGCTTTATTGACTCGGGCCGTTTCGATTTAACCGATGGCCCAAATGCCACCAGAACAGGTGAGTATGCGCTGATAGAAAAAGCGCATAAGCGTTACTTTATCGTTAATGTTCATTGGGACCATGAAAGGATTGCTACCCGTATAGCCAATGCAGAAGAAACCAGCGACCAGCTAAATGAAATGAAGCAATACCCAAAAATATTATTGGGTGACTTCAATACCCGTTGTGATAGTCGGGAGGTAGCATTAGTGCAGTCAAAAGTTAAACTGACCTTACTCAAAAATGCCGGCATAGATTGTCTTTTTGTTAAAGGCCTCACTGGTAAGGCAACAAAAATATCAGCTTATCCTTCAGATCATCCCGCTATTGTTGCACGTTTGCAATACGAAAATAGCTCAGTGCGGTAAAGCTACTTTGAAGTTTATTTTTAAGCTCTTTAAAGCTCTTTAAAGTGATGTGACTCGTTAAACGAATGTTTTAAATTAACATGCTTTCAATAGAATGGCTGTCTTGTCTATAAATAAGTCAGCCAGATAAATAACTATTATTTGCTAAGTTACTTATCGGCAAAGCTTATTCTGTTTACTCTGCTATGGTGAATGGGGCGAGGTGATATTGGTTTTAGCTAGTTCCTTGTTTAGCCAAGTCATAGCATCTTGCCAGCCTAAATTTAAACCTGAAAAAGTCATGACATTTAATTGATCAATGCTGCGTCTATCTGCAATCGCTTTACTGGATTTTTTACCTTGTTCGGTATAATTCACTGCCGCAATAGCGACTATATTTTCGTTAGAACCCATAATGAATTGTGCGCCTAGGCTATAAGAGTAATTATTAATTTTATTGATTAAAACGCCGTAGTTCCCCTTAAAAATACAGGCCAGAAAGTTATCATATTCTTCAACCATTTCTATGGATACCTCAACGCCTTCATCGATAATAATTTCGGCAATGCTGTCGCTGATAATGCTAATATCAGCGAAACTTAATCTATGTTTGTGCATACTGCTACCTCAACCCGTTTGTTATTTCACTGCTGATTGTAATCGCTCATATTCATTTGTCTATAAAATAATCACTCATTCGTTAATTAGTTGGCTAATTAACTACTTAGCTAATTAGTTAGTTACAAGAAAAACTCATTTGTCGACTATGTTTTAAGGTGATGTTTAAAGACTATATTTGTTTTACTCTGACATTTTATTTGATAATTTTTCTGGGCGTACGGGCTAATAATATTCAGGGTGAAAGCTTGTCGACATTGGATGCTGATATCAATGTCATCAGTTAAACTTTCTCGTTTATTAGCAATTAAACTCACTGAATTCATTGCTTCACCTTGACCATTGAAACGTAATCCTTCAATGCCATGGCGACCCGTTTCGTTAATGCGCCAAGTTATTTCATTTTTTGGCGCATTGATACGAATTCCAATAGCATGTTTAATTAAATAGTTAATGGGGGCAAGTCCAGACCAACCGATAAAGTCAGGTTTGGCTTTACGGCCTTGTTTGATTTCTAAGGGGGTATAGTTTTCCCACGCGGTATTGGTTTTAAGAAAAACTTGTGTGGTGTTATCAAGGTGATTCATCGCTATTTCTCGCGCTAAATTGAACTCATTGTTTACTTCAAGCCCCTGTATAACCATGGTATTTGTTGGCACCCAAACAGCGCCAGCCCAGTAGTCACCGTTAAAGCCAATTTCATCAGCGGGGTGGGTTGGCACCCTATGTTTGGTATTGAATGACTTAGGATCATTAAGGTGGACTATTAACTTAGCCAACTGCTCTTTATTAGGGATTTTGCCAAGCATGGTCCAAAAAGCCGCTATGGTTCGCATAGTCATCAATTTTTTATCTTTGCCCCAATCATAGTAAAAACCGCTTTCTTCATGCCAAAGTTTGTCATTAATAAACTTTGCATAACTATCAGCTCGAGCAATATAGTGTTTGGCTTCACTATCCTTGCCTAGCTCTGTGGCCATTTCAGCCAGCCACAGATCAAAGATAACCATTTCAGCGGCTACATCTATGCCCGCTAACATTTGTCCATTACGAGGAGAGTCATCCATGGCGGCTTTATCGGTAAGGTATAAACCAGATTCTGGGTGATAAATTTTACTAAAACTTTCACGGTACTTTTGTAGCGGCAAATATACATCGGCGAGTCGCTGTTTATTATTGGTGATTTTGTATGACTCTAGCTCAGCCCAAGGCAGGATAGGGTGGTTCAGGTTACCCTCGGTGCCAGGCTCAGACCAACCAATAACACCTAAATGACCATCTTTTTCGCCAACTTCCCGTACTATTTCACCATCGCTCATTTGCATACGATAAAAATTATCTAAGCCATCAATGCTAGGGAAAATATGATGAGCGTAATTGCCCCACATGGTTGAAAAGCTCATGTCCCATAAAAAAATATTGTCGTTAAAAGCTTCATCAATAAAGTTTGAAACAAAAGGACTAGTTGCTTGGGGCTTTTTAAAGTGTTCAAAACCAATTTGCCAAGCACGATAGTAAAAGTCGATATATTCAGGTTTAGCGTCGAAGATAGGTTTAGGTAGCCTATCTTTGTTTTGGGAAAAACTTGGTATTTCTTGTCCTGAATACTGTTTTTTAGCATAGAACTGACCTAGTTCAGTTGGTGCCGGTAGGGCACTCAGTGGCGCACTAACTAGGCAGCAAGATAGTGTCAGGTAAATTAGCGGACGGATAGCTGTGGTGAAAGTACTTTTAAAGCGCATAAAATTAAGATTCCTAATTTCTACTGAGGTAACTAGCTTAAAATATCTTATTAAGCACTTCGTCCGTAATTAGCCACAAACGGCATTTGAACGTTCA
>JALJPA010000287.1 GCA_022969215.1 Colwellia sp.
CAATGGGCGGAGCGTTAACCTTGTATGCCTTTAGAGCAAATAAGGTGTCGAGCTTTTCTCGCTTTGCCTTTTACTCCCGAGAAACCGCGCTACTACTGTGTAATGTGATTTTGGTTATTGCCACGGTTACGGTACTGCTAGGCACCTTGTATCCATTGTTGGTTGATGCCTTAGGTTATGGGAAAATTTCCGTCGGACCTCCGTACTTTAATGCCGTTTTTATCCCGATAATGAGTATTCTCTTTATCATCATGGGCGTTGGTCCTTTGATTCGTTGGAAAAAAGCCAAAAAAGGTGAGTTACGTAAACAGCTATTAAAGCCGTCAGTGTTTAGTATTTCTTTTGGTTTATTGTTCCCAGTGGTTTATGGCGGTGAGTTTAATGCTTTAGTTGCCATGGGGATCACTTTAGCGACTTGGGTTTTCTTAGTCGTTGTTAAAGAAGTTAAAAACCAATATCAATTAGCCGGAAAATTAACTACCAGTCATTTAGGTATGGCAACGGCTCATGCAGGTATTGCTATCACTATTGTTGGTGTCACGCTTGTTTCCATGTATGAAAGTGAAACCAATGTAAAAATGTCGCTAAACGAAAGAGTCACTGTCTCAGGTTATGAAATTGAGTTCAAAGGCATTAAACATGTTGAAGGGCCAAACTATAGTGCTGAGCAAGGGCAGATCAATATCTATAAAGTGACTGGCGAAAACGAAAGTGAATTTGTTACTTTACTCAAACCTGAGCGTCGCGAATATCGTGTGCAAACCATGGGCATGACCGAAGCCGGTATTGATGCCGGGTTGTTCCGTGATGTTTATGTTGCTTTAGGGGATCCATTACCAGGTGGAGCTTGGGCAATTCGAGTGCACTATAAGCCATTTGTTCGTTGGATTTGGTTAGGCGCTATTTTCATGGGTATTGGTGGTATTCTTTCAATACTTGATAAACGCTATCGCCGTAAAAAAGCCGTTGTCGTTAAATCAGCAACAAAGGCCGATTTACTTAACGATACTGTGGCAGTGTCTGCTGCCAGTGCGGCAAAAGTGTCGGAGGCATAATTATGGGCAAGTTAATACGTTTTCTGCCACTGATTTTAGTCATTGCTTTAGGTGTGGTGCTATATCGTGGCCTATCACTTAACCCACAGGATATGCCGTCGGCGTTAGTGGGTAAAACTATGCCAGATTTTTCACTAAAGACCCTAAAAGATAATGAACAAGTAGGAACCCAGGCAGATCTAAAGGGTGATATTGTTTTAGTGAATGTTTGGGCAACTTGGTGCCCAACGTGCAAATATGAGCACCCGTATTTAGTTGATATAGCGAAAGACCCACAAGTTAAACTTTATGGTTTGAACTACAAAGATGATCGCGCCGCAGCGCAGCAGTGGCTGGAGCATTATGAAGACCCGTATGTGTTTTCTATTTTTGATGATGAAGGGACTTTAGGTCTAGATCTTGGTGTTTACGGTGCCCCTGAAACGTTTGTTATTGATCATCACGGTATTATTCGTAAGCGTTTTGCTGGTGCTATTGACACCCGAGTATGGCGACGCGAATTTGAGCCATTAATTGCTCAGCTCATTGAAGAAAAAAAGCAGGGGAAATAACATGCGCTTAACCAGACTATTTATACTCTTTTTGACCTTAGCTTTTAGCGTTAATCAGGCTGAGGCTAGTCCAGTAGATACTTATGTGTTTCATGATGAAGTGACTAAAATTCGCTTTCAAGCATTAACTAAAGAGCTACGCTGTCCTAAGTGTCAAAATCAAAATTTAGCCGGTTCAAACTCACCTATTGCTGCAGACTTACGTAAAGAGCTCTATGAGTTGTTGCAGCAAGGGAAAGCGGACAGTGAAATTGTCAGCTTTATGGTAGACCGCTATGGTGAATTTGTTTTATATCGCCCAAGAGTTTCATCGTTGACCTACGTGTTGTGGTTTGGTCCAATAGTGCTGATTTTGTTAGGTATTATTATCGTTATTGTCATTGTGCGCAGAAAACCAGTGGCCAAAAGTGACTTGGTTTTATCGAAAGAGCAACAAGATAAACTTAATAACTTTTTAAATGATAAATAACCGTTAGCACTCGACACCTTAAAAGAAGTAGTAGATAACATTATGGAATTTTTAATAATCGGCCTTATATTTTTAATTTTATTATTATTAATGGTATGGCGACCTTTCTTTAAACAGAAAACACAACAAGTAAGTGTTAATGGTAACTTACGTGATGAAACCAATGTGCGCTTGTATCATGAACACAAACAAGAAATAGAAAAAGATTATAACGAAAATAGGATGGATGAGGAGAACTATCAATACTTGCTAGCTGAGCTTGATAATACCTTGTTACAAGATATTGAAAGCACAGCTAAAGCAGATAACGTTGCTATCGGTAAGGGCAAAATATTTTCTCCTTTTTGGCCACTAGGCTTGAGTGCTTTTATTATCATTTTCTCTGTCGCCTTATATAACAAGCAAGGCAGCTTTAATACTATCACCGAGCTACCTGCAGGTCATGGTCAGCAAGCAGCGATGACAGAAGCACAAATGCTTGAGCAACGTGAAATTCAAGCAATGGCACATATTGAAAAACTGCAACTGCATATTGAGAAAAACGCTGAAGATAGTGAAGCTTGGTATAGTCTAGGACAAACCTATGTTGCGGCTGGCGGCTTTGATAAAGCGGTTGCTGCGTTTATGCAAGTGATTAGAATTGAAGGTGAACATGCTGATTTATTCGGTGCTATTGCTCAGGCACTTTATTATAAAAATGATCAACAGATCACCGGCCAAGTACAAGAATACATTGATAAAGCATTAGCCCTTGATGTAAATGATGCCTCAACAAATATTTTATTAGGTATGCATAACTTTATTGGCGAGAACTATCAAGACGCTATTTCTTATTGGCAGCTTGTTATTGATGCTAATAATCAAGGTGTAAATATTGCAGCGCTTAAAGAAGCGGTAGCAGAAGCTAAAAACAGACTCGGTCTTGCAACCGATACAGCAATTGAAGAAATGGTTGCTGGGCCACAACTTAAAGTGAGTGTCAGCTTGTCTGCCGATATTGCTAAACAGTTAGCGCAAGGTGAAGACCGCGTAGTATTTATTTATGCCATAGCAACGAATGGTCAGCGTATGCCACTTGCCGCCGTTAAAATGAAAGCCAGTGATTTACCAACCACTATTGTGTTAAATAATAGCCAAGCAATGAGCAGTGAAAATAACTTGGCTAGTGTCGATAAAGTACACGTTTATGCCATCGTTTCAATGCAAGGTGGTGTCGGCATTAAATCAGGTGACTATAAAGCAGAAGCGCTAGGAGTTGATGTTAACCGTAGTGAAACCCTTGAACTTATAGTAAATAAACTAGTTGAATAGCCTAGTTGAATAAAAGCCTAGGTTATTAATATAAAATAAGAAGAAAAAGCCAAATGAAATCTCGCTTTAGTGCACGGAAAGAAAGTAGCGATAATACCTTTGAAGATAGTGCTATTGAAGGTAATACCGTTGAAGCTAATACCGATGCAGATAATACTGCCGATAAACAAAGCTCAACAA
Source organism: Colwellia sp. (assembly GCA_022969215.1). Classification (GTDB taxonomy): domain Bacteria; phylum Pseudomonadota; class Gammaproteobacteria; order Enterobacterales; family Alteromonadaceae; genus Colwellia. The sequence goes on from JALJPA010000287.1 coordinate 3,567, forward strand.
CGGCAGTATTATTAACTAATTTAGGCTCGCCAGATGAGCCTACTACGAGTGCTTTACGTCGTTATTTGCGAGAATTTCTATCAGATAGAAGAGTGGTTGAAATTCCACGTCTGATCTGGCTTTTAATTTTACACGGCATTATTTTACGTATTCGACCGGCAAAGTCAGCCAAGTTATACCAGAGTGTTTGGCAAAGTGATGGCGCACCTTTACTTACCATCACCGCCGCACAAAAAGAAAAATTAGCACTAAAAATCAAAACACAATACGGTGATAACGTCATTGTTGATTATGCTATGCGTTATGGTAAGCCATCAATTGCCAGTGTACTGCAAAAATTTCAGCAAAAAGGTGTTGATAAAATAGTAGTACTACCTCTGTATCCACAGTATGCAGGACCTACAACAGGGTCAACTTTTGATGCCTTAAGTAAAGAGTTGCAACAATGGCGCTATGTGCCATCAATCTATTTTCTAAATACCTATCACCAAAATCCGCTTTATATTAAAGCATTGACCAATACCATTATCGAACATGTTAAAAAACAGGGTAAGCCAGATAAACTGGTCTTGTCTTATCATGGTATGCCTGAGTTGTTTCGCCAATGGGGTGATCCTTATTATGACTTTTGTTTGCAAACAACTCGCTTATTGAAAGAGCAGTTATTAGTGGCAGATTTCGGCGCAGATGTTTCCTTTAAAGAAACTGACATGATCACAACTTTCCAATCTCGTTTTGGTAAAGCGCAATGGCTACAACCTTATACCGATGAAACCTTAGCTAATCTGCCTGCACAAGGTGATAAACATATCGCTATTATTAGTCCTGCCTTTAGTAGTGATTGTCTGGAAACTCTGGAAGAATTAGAGCATGAAAACCGCGAAATTTTTATAAAAGCGGGTGGCGAGCAATACCATTATATAGCCGCACTAAATGATCGCGATGATCATATTGATGCTTTGCTTGACGTCTTAGCTCCAGCTTTAGCCTCACCTAGTCTCTCTTAACTAAGCCTAAACTAGGCCTTAGTTAGTCAGATCTAGCGACACTGAGCTAGTCACAAAGCAAACAACTCACTTGCTAAGCTTGATATAAATAGTATACTGTTTATATGTACAGTATCTTGGCGGGGGGTAATAATGGCTAATCAGCGAAAAATAATTCACATTGATATGGATTGCTTTTATGCGGCCGTAGAGATGCGAGATTTCCCTGAATATCGTAATATTCCGCTGGCAGTAGGAGGAGATGGGCCTCGTAGCGTATTGTGTACCAGTAACTATCAAGCACGTCAATTTGGTGTCCGTGCTGCTATGCCAGCCATTAAAGCAAAACAACTTTGCCCAAACCTGACTATCGTCCATGGTCGCAT
>JALJPA010000288.1 GCA_022969215.1 Colwellia sp.
GTATTAGTGCTTTTAGGTAAACATGAATCGCCAATGGAGTTAATTAACTTAGTTGAAAAATACGCTAAAATAGATGCTGGTGAAATAGTAAAAGAAATTAGCCGTCATGTTGGTTCACGTAATGTTGGCGTAGGCTCGCAAATATTAGCTAACTTAGGCGTAAGTAAAATGCGCTTATTAAGCTCACAAACTAAATACCATTCATTGTCTGGTTTTGGCCTAGAAGTAGTTGAGTATATTGCTGACTAGAGCTTTTCAGATTAGTTAATCACACTCAATAGTTTATTAAATGGCGCTATATGTTTACAACATATAGCGCCATTTTTGTTATGCGTTACTTTTAATATCAGAGAACAAGTTTACTTCACTACTCTTCATGGCATTATGGTTTAAATAAATATAATTAAAGGTTCATTATGAAGTTAACTTTTCCGCTATTCGTTCTTTCTCTCATAGCAAGTACAACAAGCTTTATAGCCAGTGCTACTAATCATTTAACCATTGAAGAGTTACGTGTAGAAAAAGCGCAGCTGGCCATGCCTATGCTTACAGACTATTTTGATTGGTCTAAGTTTAAAGGCAAATGGTCAACAATTACCGATTATGCTGTTGGCCAACGGGCGATGAATCAAATTGGCGATGAACTATGGCAATACAGTAAGCAGCAAGCACAAAATGGCAAATTAGTAGATGATAGACCTTTATACTGGACTAGGTTATCCATTCATTCTTACGTTAAATCAATGAATAATAACTTCACTCAAGCTGAGTTAGTAAGCTTGTTAGAATCCTTTGAAAATAGCTCTCGTGGTTATAGTGATATGGGTTATGTAAAAGTCACCGATAAACGTATATTCTTAACCGGTTTTGATCCCTTTTTGCTCGATCGAAATTTAAAACAGTCCAACCCATCTGGTTTAGCCGCTTTATTACTTGATGGCAAAATCATTAAATACAGTGCTATTATCGACGGTGTTAAAAAGACCATTACCGCAGAGATCAATACTGCTATGGTGCCTGTACGTTATGAAGACTTTGATCAAGGTGAAATCGAAAGTTTACTGGCGCCTTTTTATGCTCTCAATAGTGTCGATTTGATTACTACCATCTCAATGGGGCGCAGTGATTTCGATTTAGAGCACTATCCCGGTTTGAGACGCAGCTCTACGGCGCCAGATAATGTCAATGTTTATACTGGCGCGAATAAAACTAATCCCTTAATCCCTAGCTTACTTAAATCGCCGTTGCTAGGTGATGAATTTGTACTGTTTAGTTTGCCTTATCAGGCTATGATGAAAGCTAAAGGTAAGTATAAAATCAATGATAACCGCGGCGTAACTATACTTGTATCAGGAAAGGATGAATCAGCTAAAGCAGAAGATATTACAGCTAATAACCTAGCAGAGTTAAGTGATAAAATATCAGTGCAAGGTGGCGGTGGCGGCTATCTCTCCAATGAAATTTCTTATCGAAGTATTGTGCTGCGCAACAAGCTCGGCTCAACCATTCCCACAGGTCATATCCATACCCCGCGTATTAGTGGTTTTGATGAAAAAATCAATCAAGCAATCATTGCGCAAATAGAAGCCATGTTAATACAAGCCTTAACCGAAATTTAGGACGCTAATGTCATTACATCGAAATAGTCGAAAATATCATAAATGGTTGATGTTATTCATCGGCTTACAATTTGTTGTCTGGTCTGTTTCTGGCACCTATATGGTACTAATGGATATTGATTATATTCATGGTGACTCGTTAGTTGTAGAGCAAAAGCAAACCATAGCGCCTGAGCAAGTTAGTTATAGTTTTAAGCAGTTATTAACGGAGCATCCTCAGGCAAAAAAAATTGAACTGGGTTTAATGCTCAATAAAGCGGTTTACCGTTTTAGCCAAAATAATGAAAAAGTGACTGTTTCGGCCCAAGATGGCCAGATCATTTCGCCGATAAGTGAGGGCATAGCGACTGAAATTGCTAAACAAAACTATGACGATAAAAGCGTAGTTATCAGTAGTGTTAAACTCATCACTGAAACCTCATTAAGAGAGCTTAGCGCTAGACACCTTCCCGTATGGCGTGTCGATTTTGATGACTTTGCTAGTCCAAGTTTTTATATTAGTGCCGACTCAGCTCTGCTGGTGACCAAGCGACATAGCTTCTGGCGAATATTTGACTGGATGTTTGCTTTTCATGTTATGGATTATGTTGATGAGTCACCGGACAATAAACTACTGCGAACTGTTTCTATACTCGCTTTTGTTGCCAGTATATTTGGCCTAGTACTGACCTACTATCGCCTCGCTCCTGCATATCAAAAGCGCAGAAAAGGCAAGTCTCGCCGAGTAAAGCTAAGTGAACGCAAACCTAGGGGAGCAGCCAATGAAAAAAAATAATAAAAAAACTTCCAAATACTTCAAGTTATCAACTATAAAATCATTGCATAAATGGTTATCGTTATTGGTATTTATTCAATTATTTATTTGGCTTGGTACCGGTATATTTTTTAACTGGATGGATCATGACAAAGCGAGTGGTAATCATTATAGACAAGCTATGGTTAAGCAAGATATTGAACATATTCGCTTGCTTGACCCGCAAGCGGTGTTAATAGCTAGTCATCTACCTGCGAGTGAAATTAACTTAGTTCAGCGACTTGGTCAGCCGTATTACCTATTAACCCATGATAAAGGCTTATATAAGCATTTTGACAGCGACTTTAGCTTAGTTGATGCATATACCGGAGTCACACTTGAAATTGATAAGACGGTGGCATCAGCGCTTGCTCGAGCGAGCTACAACGGAACGGCTAAGGTAAGTACAGTATTAGCTGTTGAACCACCGATTGAAGACTTTTTAAAAGAGCAGAATAGCTTGTGGCAAGTTAACTTTTCCGATGAGCTAGAAACAAGTGTTTATATTAATGCCAGCTCTGGTCGATTAGTAGGGCACAGTAATGAAGATAAACGTTTTGTTGACTTCTTTTTTATGCTGCACTTTATGGATTACCCTTTGTTTGGGCAAGACGCTGTTGGCGGTTTTAATAATTGGCAGATTAGCATTTTTGCCATATTAACCTTGTTATTTTGTTTGACCGGTTTGATTTGGACTTTGGAGTTATTAATAAAAGGACGTTATAAGTTTAAGTAGAAGCTATTAAGGAGTCTTTGGCGGTAGGGTTATTGATTGTCAAGGCAGTAGAGTTTTATAGAATAATAATGGAAACTAAGCTCTAACGAGCTGAAGTTGCTGGGGTAATTCAGAAGCGTTTAAATAGAAAGGGCAGGGCAGAAATAAAGAGACAGATACAAAAAAACGAAGGACGAGTAAAACTCATGCTTCGTTTTTTTAGCTTAGCTTATAAGTTAAACTTATACAGCTAGTACGTTTTCTGCTTCAGGGCCTTTTTGACCTTGTTTAACAGTAAAAGTAACTGCTTGACCGTCAGCTAGAGTACGGAAACCGTCTCCAGAGATAGCGCTGAAGTGAACAAACACGTCAGGACCATTTTCTTGCTCTATAAAACCGAAACCTTTAGTTTCGTTGAAAAATTTAACTTTACCAGTAACTGTATCAGACATACTAACATTTTCCCGTAGTCATAAAATAATAATGTGGCCCTATTCCAGAATGGATAGAAACCGTTTTCACCCGAGTAAATGCCCTCTACCAAAAAGTACAGGAAGAGGAAGGAACAAACCATATTCGACACAAATAATGCTTCAAACAACAGTTTGCATTGTTTAAAATCTGTCTGTGTAGAATAATCAAGTATATCAATACACTAAAGTGTATAAGATAGAAAACCTACAACAAAAGTCAGTATAAACCTTCATCTGCAACGCAAGAACTCAACGCAAAAGCAGTCTAGCATAGTTATTTTTAATATGCTTTATAAAAAATTAGATTAGTTCAACATTTCTGCGTTTTAAATGAGACTAGCTATCAAAGCTAGTGGAAGTGTAGTGATAAGACATATTAGCTGTGAGTTAAATAAAAAAGTGACAACTAGTTAGACCAGTTGTCACTTTTTTAAACTTGAGCAGTGTTGTGAACTATAGCGCAGCTATTTGTTCTTTTTGCTCCAGCATTTTTGCTAATGCAGATTCAGCCTCGGCCAATTTAGCTTTTTCTTTTTCGATAACAGCTGCAGGAGCTTTATCGACAAAATTAGCATTGGCCAGTTTACCACGGGTTCTTGCCGCATCTTTTTCAAGCTTATCCATCGCTTTATCTAAACGGGCCAATTCAGCTTCTTTATCGATTAAGCCTGCCATTGGGATAAGCACCGATAAATCACCGACAACAGCAGATGCTGAGGCAGGGCCTTGTTCGTTATCAGCTAGTACGGTAATACTTTCTAATTTAGCGAGCGTTAATAGGAATTGCTCATTGTCGCTTAAACGACGTTGGTCATTGTCACTAACGTTTTTAAGTAATACTGGTATTGCCTTGCTTGGTGATATATCCATTTCGCCACGGATATTTCGAATAGCAACTATAAATTGTTTTACCCACTCTAAGTCGTCAATCGCTTGTTGATCACATTTGCTCTCATCAAATTGAGGGAAAGCTTGAATCATGATTGAATCACCAACTTTGTCAAAGTCACTTAATGGCTGTACACGTTGCCAAATAGTTTCTGTGATAAATGGCATAATTGGGTGCATTAAGCGCAATAAGCTTTCTAGTATGTTCACTAATGTATGGCGAGTACCGCGTTGTTGTGCTTCATTACCTTTGAATAATACCGGTTTAGTAAGCTCTAAGTACCAATCACAAAATTGGTTCCAGGTAAATTCATACAAAGCTTGTGAGGCAAGATCAAAACGATTAGTATCATCGGCTTCGTGAACCGTTTTTACTGTTTGTTCGAACTGGCCTATGATCCAACGATCA
>JALJPA010000289.1 GCA_022969215.1 Colwellia sp.
ATGCGTGAAATTGTTGAAGCTATGGCTGCAGAGTCTGAAGTTTCTATGATTGACCTTGCCGCAGCATTACTTTTCCAAAAGCAAATGAAGCAACCACTACAACCAAAAGAAGATCCTAAGCCTCGTCGTGATGCGCGTGAACGTAACGACCGTAATGACCGTGGTAACGATCGTAACAGCCGTGGTAATGACCGTAACAGCCGTGGTAATGACCGTAATAGTCGTGGTAATGATCGAAATAGCCGCGGTACACGTGAAGAAAGACCTCGTAAAGAAAAAGTAAACCGTAACGATGTTGATTGGCAGACTTACCGTCTTGAAGTAGGTAAAGAGCATGGCGCTCGTCCTGGTGATATCGTTGGCGCTATCGCTAATGAAATTTCACTTGATAGCAGCTATATTGGTGCGATTAACTTGCACGAGAAACATAGTTTTGTACAATTACCTAAAGGTATCCCGGCTGACTTGTTTGACAAGTTGAAAAGCGTGCGTGTTCGTCGTCAACCGCTTGCTATTACGACTTCAGATGAAGCAGTAGTTAGCCAAAAGCGAGCACCTCGTCGTACTGAACGTGCACCACGTCATAGTTAATTGATGTGTAAGCACTAATTAAAAAGCGCCTTACGGCGCTTTTTTTGTTTTTTAAGTTTGATATATTAGCCTTTAATACTTTTTCTGCTAAAAATTGTAATTTATTATCCTACTTGGCTTGTTTGCCTATCGCTTTATCTATTACTATAGAGCCACCTAGCTTAAATAATCATTCAATTTCATAATAATACTAATAGTCATGTCTAAAGAAGTAACTAAATCAACTGCAGCGACAACGCATAATTTTGCAATTCGCGTTTATTACGAAGATACAGATGCGGGTGGTATTGTCTATTATGCCAACTATTTAAAATTTTTTGAGCGAGCTCGTACCGAGTGGCTAAGAGAAATAGGTGTAAACCAAGCATTCTTTTTGCAACAAAAGTTAGGTTTCGTGGTCAGAAGGGTTGAGATGGATAACCTTGCCTCGGCAAAACTTGATGATTTACTTGAGGTAAACTCAACCATAATAACCTTGAAACGGGCAAGTTTAGTGTTTCAACAACAAATAACCAATCAAGCACAACAAGTACTTTGTACCGCAAAAATACGTGTTGCTTGCGTTGATTTTAGCCAGCATAAACCCTGTGCTATTCCCGAATCAATATTAGGAGCGTTTAAACGTGTCAGCTGAAATTTCCTTTTTCCACTTAGTCATGGAAGCAAGCTTATTAGTGCAATTTGTTATGCTTATCTTACTTATATTCTCAATTATGTGTTGGGCGATGATCTTTCAGCGCAGAAAAGTACTAAAAACAGCAGCATTAGAACTAAAGGCGTTTGAAGATAAGTTTTGGAGTGGCGCTGATTTAAGTAAACTCTATAGTGAAATCTCGGCTAAACCTCAGGTGCAAGGTATTGAAACCTTATTTATTGCTGGTTTTAAAGAATTTGCTCGCTTAAGAAAAAGTCATATTGATAATCCACAGATTATTGTCGATGGTACTCATCGTGCCATGCGTGTTGCTTTATCACGAGAAGTTGATAGCTTAGAAACTCACTTGCCCTTTATGGCAACTGTTGGCTCTATTAGTCCATATATTGGCTTATTCGGTACAGTTTGGGGCATCATGACTTCATTTGTTGCTTTAGGAGCGGTAAAACAGGCGACACTTGCTATGGTCGCGCCAGGTATTGCCGAAGCACTAATCGCTACTGCTATGGGCTTATTTGCCGCTATACCTGCTGTTATATTCTTTAACCGTTTTAGTCATAAAGTAGAAAAGCTTGAGAACAGCTATGGAAACTTTATGGATGAATTTTCGAGTATATTACAACGACAATCTGCTGCGGAGCAATCTGCGAATAAGGCATAACTATGTACCAAAGAGTTAGACGCCGCAAAGTGGCTGAAATTAATGTTGTCCCTTATATCGATGTAATGTTGGTATTGTTGATTATTTTTATGATTACTACGCCGTTAATTACCCAAGGCGTTAAAGTTGACTTGCCACAAGCGGAAGCTGAGCCTCTTGATGCCGATAGTAAAACCCCATTAGTAGCGAGTGTTGATGCACAAGGTCGCTATTACTTAACGGTAGGCGCTAATGATAAAGAGCCTATGTCGGCAGAAGAAGTAGCCATACTTGTCAAAGCGCACCTAGCGATAGAGCCAGGTACACCTGTAGTAGTTAATGGTGATGGCGCAGTTTCTTATAATGCTGTTATACAACTTATGGTGATGTTACAAACGGTTGCTGGTGTGCCATCTGTAGGTTTAATGACAGACTCGGTAGGGGAATAGCGTGGTACAGCAACGAGCTTCTGTTTTTACTGGAAAATCAACTTTTTTTAAAGCCATCTGGTTCAGTATTGCCTTACACCTAGTATTACTTTTTGGTATGTTTGCTGGAGACTTTACTTCTGATCCTAAGCCAAAACCAACTGCGTCAGCACCGTCCTTAGAGCCAATAAAAGCTGTGGTTATTGATAAAGCCAAATTTGAGCAAGCAATAAAGAAAATACAGCGACAAAAAACAGATCAACGTGATGCGGAAAAACAACGCCTTAAAGCCATAGAAAAGCGGGCAAGTGATGCTAAAAAACGTAGGGCGAGAGAAGAAGCACGTATTAAGAAATTAGAACGTCAGCGTAAGAAAAAAGAACAAGAAAAAATTAAAGCCGACAAAGCGGCTAAGTCATCAAAAGCCAAAGCGGCCCAGGCTGAAAAAATACGCAAGCAAAAAGAGCAAGAAAAACAAGTTGCTGAAAAAGCAGCTGCCGCGGCAAGATCAAAACGTTTGAAAGAAGAAGCGGCAGCGAAAAAGTCCGAGCAATTACGACTTGATAAAATAGCTGAGCGTAAACGTCAAGAAATAGCAGCGAAAGAGCAGGCTATGCAAGATGCAATGTTAGCCGAACAAATGGCCGCTGAAATGGCCAGTCGTAATCAAGCACGTCAGCAGCAAGTGATGACAGAAGTGGAACGCTATTCAGCCTTGATTACTCAAAGTATTAATCGTCATATGATCAAAGATCGCAGTACCATGGCTGATAAGTCTTGCAAGCTAACTATCAGTTTGGCGTCTTCGGGCTTTGTAACCAACGTAAAAGTGGGGCAAGGCGATAAAACAGTTTGTGATGCAGCTAAAAATGCTATTTATAAAGCGGGTACCTTACCTGTATCTAAAGACCCCGAAGTCTTTAAAGAAATGCGCCGAATAGCGGTAACCGTTGCACCTGAGTTTTAGTGCTCATTAGCAGCTAAATAGCTTAGTAAGCAGAAAAACTTTAGTGCCGGATGTAATCTTTCTCTAAGAATTACGCCAAAAGTGCACCAAATTAAAGGGGATATAGTAGAGAAAATGAAATTATTACCAAGCATATTAATCAGCGCAATTATTGCGTTAGCTTCACCTCGTGCGATGGCGGCACTAGAAATAGTTATTACGGGTGGCGTAGATAGCGCACGGCCAATTGCCATAGTACCTTTCCAATGGACAGGGGCCGGCGAACGTCCAGAATCCCTTGCAAAAGTCATCAGTGATGATTTATTGCGCAGTGGCAAGTTTAGTCCTATTTCCCAAGACAAGTTTCCCGAGACAATTACTGATAGCAAAAATATTGATTACAGTGCTTGGGCTAGCTTAGGTGCTGAAGCCATTGTTATTGGTAAAATAAAAGAAATTTCAATAGGGCGTTATCAAGTAAGCTATCGATTAGTCGACGTTATTCGCGGTCAAATCACCGGTGGTCAAACGTCAATGCTCAGTAATGGTGAGCTGGTTAGAGCTCAAGACCATATTCTTGCGCAAAGCAGTGCCAATATTAATACGAATCAAGCTCGTCGCTATGCCCACAGCATAAGCAATGTTATCTATGAAAAACTAACGGGAACAAAAGGGGCTTTTTTAAGTAAAATTGCCTACGTTATTGTTCGCGATCAAGGAAAGTATCCATATCAATTGGCATTTGCCGATTATGATGGTTTTAACGAACACGTCTTGTTAAGTTCTAAAGAGCCGTTAATGTCGCCATCTTGGCGCCCCAATGGTGAGCAACTAGCTTATGTTTCTTTTGAAAATCGTCAAGCGCAAATCCATACCATTGATATTTATACTGGTGAACGAAAACTGATTAGCTCATTTAGGGGCATTAACAGTGCACCTCGCTTCTCACCTAATGGTGAAAGCATGGCGATGGTATTGTCAAAAGATGGCAATCCAGATATATATGTTATGTCGTTAGCGACTAAAAAATTACGTCGTATTACCCGTAATAGAGCCATTGATACTGAACCAAGTTGGACACCAGATGGTAAATCATTGATATTTAGTTCAGAACGGGGTGGAAAACCTCAGCTATATCGCGTAGATTTAGCCGGGGGAAAAGTAAGACGTTTGACTTTTGATGGTGAAATGAACCTAGGAGGTTCGGTTACCCCGGATGGTAAACAGCTGATCATGGTCAATAGAACTCGCGGTAATTATCGTCTAGCAAAGCAAGAGTTAGCCTCAGGTGCATTTCAGGTACTAACCGAAACGCGTTTAGATGAGTCGCCAAGTGTGTCACCTAATGGTGGTATGATCATATACAGTACCTTACATAATAATCGACAAGTGTTGGGTTTAGTGTCGGTAGATGGAAGATTTAAAGCTAGATTGCCGGCACTTGATGGTCAAGTGAAGGCACCAGCCTGGTCACCATTTTTATAATAATAATATGTAAAATAACTAATAATTTTTAACTTATATT
>JALJPA010000029.1 GCA_022969215.1 Colwellia sp.
CAATAGCCAAAATTTCTGACATGGGTAAGAGCTTAGTTGAGCTTGTTGGCGCTGTTGGGTAGTCACTACGCTCGGCGGCTTTAATCATCTGACGTTCATAGGTTAATGCCACACCGGTGATAGACATTAAAAAAATAAAAATGGCAGCGCCACAGCCGATGATTAAATGCAGCCAAAAAAAGGTTTTTCTTATATTCATCAATTTACCTTGAGCCAGTATTGCAAAACACCGGTTATTAAACTTCCTTGAGTACAAAAACAAGGTGAGCATCTTGCTGACCTAAAGTACGCTTACTGAAATTTAGCAGGGTGATTTTGCTGTGATTAAAGTAACGTTTTGGCGATTGTAGTACATTTGTATGGAATAAAATATAACTGGATGAGAATCATTCGTTATTGTATGCGTTTTCTGCGCCATTGGTGATCTGGCTATAAAAAGTAGCCATAAAAAAGCCGCTGAAAATAGCGGCTTTTGTGCTTAGTAGTTATTTTTACTAAACTTTATCAGTGAAACTAGAGAATAGCTTCATATAAGAAAATGGCTTAAGTATCATTCATATAGTTATCAGGTAAAGGCAGTGCAGCAACGCCAGAGTCTACTGCGGCTTTAGCAACGGCTAAGGCAACATCCTTACATAAGCGAGGATCCATTGGGCGAGGGATTATGTAGCCTTTACCAAAAGATAAGGCTTTTTCGCCACTGGCTTTTAACACACTTTCAGGTACTTCTTGTTTAGCAAGTTCTCTAATGGCATGTACGGCAGCAATTTTCATTTCGTTGTTAATTTTACGAGCGCGAACATCTAAAGCACCACGGAAAATAAACGGGAAACATAAAACATTGTTTACTTGGTTCGGGTAATCAGAACGGCCAGTCGCCATAATTAAATCACTTCTTACACTGTGCGCAAGTTCAGGCTTAATTTCAGGATCTGGGTTAGAACAAGCGAATATAACCGGGTTATCAGCCATTTTCAAAACCTGCTCAGGGCTAAGCAAGTTAGGACCAGATAAGCCTAGGAATACATCAGCGCCTTCAATAACGTCGTCTAAAGTTCTTTTGTCGGTGTTGTTAGCGAAACGTGTTTTATACTCAGATAAATCACTACGGCGAGTATGAATTACACCTTTAGTGTCGAGCATGTAAACTTTTTCACGCATAGCGCCACATTGAATTAATAGCTCCATACAGGCAATCGCGGCAGCACCTGCGCCTAAACAGACGATATTTGCTTGCTCGATTTTCTTATTTTGAATTTCTAAAGCATTGATCATCGCAGCGGCAGTCACGATAGCAGTGCCGTGTTGATCATCATGAAATACTGGTACCTTACAACGCTCTTTTAGCGCTTTTTCAATAATGAAACATTCAGGCGCTTTGATATCTTCTAAGTTAATGCCACCAAAGCTATCAGCAATACAGGCAACCGTATTAATAAACTCTTCAGTAGTTTTATGAGTTACTTCAATGTCAAAAGAGTTAATGTCGGCAAAACGTTTAAATAATAATGCTTTACCTTCCATTACTGGTTTTGACGCCATTGGACCTAGATTACCTAGACCAAGTACTGCAGTACCATTTGAAATAACGGCAACCGTATTACCTTTAGCGGTATATTTGTAAACATCTTCAGGGTTCTTGGCGATTTCTCGACAAGGCTCGGCGACACCAGGGCTATAAGCTAGCGATAAATCGGCACTTGTTTCGGCGGGTGTAGTGATGGCTACGGCAATTTTACCTGGAGTTGGCAAGGCGTGATAATCCAGTGCTGCTTGTTTAAAATCAGACATGTGTGACCTACTTTTATAGTTATAAGATTAAGGGTATAAATAAAGGGAGGTACTCAACATGCTGGTTGGGGGTAGCATGCCGAATACCAATAAAACTTGTTATTATGAAACTGTTGTTAAGGAACTTTTATTCTGAAAATTACATCGTGGACTTCACTTCGGTAACTCTCGGATAAATCAGTAAAAATGCACCTATCATCAGGTAACCTCCGACAATACCGGTTAGGTGCGGCATATGCATAGTTGCTGAGTGCAAGATACCAATAGATGCCATTATAGCAGCAGCGATTGAAAACCAACCGGCATGTTTGAACTGAGCATCAATGACATTAGCGACTATAGAACCCCACACTAAGCCAGTAATAATGGCTCCTTGTGATAAGGCTTGATGACCGAGCAAGTGTGCACCTTGTTGTGACATGGCGATTACCATTGCAGGGTCGGTTAAATTAGGTAAATTTTGCGCGCCAACATCACGCAGGGCATTCATCATTGAACCCCACTTGACCATAATAAAGCTGGAAACATGCGGCATCATGGCGAGTATGATGGCAATAATATGAGACTTTTTAACACTAGTAGCGCTGTGTGATATCAGTGATATGGCAACAAAAACTAAAATAGGTGCGGCGGCAGATAACGGGATAAGGTTACTTAAAAAAGCCAATAGACCAAAAGTTGCCGCTAAGAAAAAGACGATACCGACACCAAGTACATAACCACAACGGGCTTTCATCGCTTTATATACCGGGTGGCCAATATAAACCGTTGTTGGAAAAGGCGAGCCAAAAAGAGCGCCAATCATGGTGCCAACACCGTCGGTAACCTGACAAACCGCTACCGGATATTCATCGCCAGCAGATTCAGCCGACTCAACGTTATTCATGGTTTCAATAAAATTATATATTTGCACAGGAATGAGTACTAAAAACAATTCCATATGATTAAATAAATGCTGTAGGCCAATAATTAAATCGCCAAAATAAGGGATAGGGGGATTAAAGGCGACCCCTTCAAAGCTGATTGACGTTTCGCCCATGACTAGTGCGATAACGGTACCGACTATCAATGCCGCTAAGCCAGCGGGTAAATTGAACGGTAATTTAAACTGTCCAACTAAACCCCAAATAATAATCATCAGGGAAGCAAAACCTACCACAGGACTTTCTAAAATACTGGCTAAGGAAACGCTGCCAATAAATACTAAAGCAATACCACAGAGTGTGCCAAGCATGCCAGCACGTGGGGTAACACGTTTTAAAAATGGTCCAGCAATGGCACCAAATGCGGCAACAATACCACCAATAAAACCAGCGGCAATACCAACTTGCCAAGCAAGTTCAGCATCTTGAGTTGCCCAATAAATAGGGCCAATAACACCAAATAAGTAAACAAACATTACCGGTGTACTAATACCGTAAGGTAGAGCCGTTACGTCGTTTCGGCCAGTTTTAGCCGCTAAACGTCTTGCCATTAAGGTATAGACAACAACGCCGGCAAGAATGGCAATGGCAGCACCGGGTACGATGCGGCCAAAGACAATCTCAGTTGGCATATTAAAAACAAACTTACAGATACCACTTAAGACAATAAGATTGGTTAAGTTATCGGTAAAAAGCGCCCAAAAGGCACTGAGATCACTTCGATGAAAAAGTTTATATTCGCTACTTTCTGTATTCATAGTTCCCCCTTGTAAGTGCGCTATTGCTACTATTAAGCGCTGTCGATAATGAGTAATAATAGCGCAGTTTGTTTTTAATTTACGCGATTCAATAGGCTATTAGCCTATTAGAAACGCCATACAGCAAGAAGCTGTGCTGCATTATCATCAGTACCTTTTTCACCTAGTTTATTTTTCCAGTATTGGTATTCAATACCAACGAATAAACGTTGTGCTTTTTGTCCTAATACTTCACCTAAATCCAAACGAATTTGCGGTTGAAATAGAATCCATGATTCTAACTCGGTAGTGCCAAAGTTATTAACTTGGCTACGGCCATCGATATACTCTAAGTGACCTTCAATGCTCCAGCTTGTAGAACCAATTTTAAATGGATAAGCCCAAGAAAAATCAACCATAAAACTAGAGTCTTCATCAACTACGGTAAAGACCGGAGAATCTGCACTGCCACCACCTTGATGGATATAACCAGTTACATCTATTTGCGCAAAAGCAAAACCAGGTAGGTCTAGTGCAAATCTCACACCCGGTAATACCCAAGCACTGTTTACTTCAGGAGCGAAGTTAAAACCTGCGACTATACCGATATCTTTTACCGGACCAAAACTGAGGTCATTACCCGTGATCGCGCCTAAACTAAAGTTTGAATACCACTCACCATAAAGCTCACTTGAGTCGGATACAGGGAAGTTAGCATCGTTATTCACTGAGTAACGTGAGTAATCCATAAAGAAGAAGTTATCGCCGTATTCCCAACCGCCAGCATGTTGGAAGGTGATGATGGTAGTATCCGCGGTGCCACCGGTACCCACTCGTTCTAATTCACCTAGTGCTTGAATTTGAACTTCGGTATTGCTCCAGATTTCTGCAGATGCCATTGGTGCAGATAATGCTGCAGTTAATGCAAGTGCGGTAAGTGATGCTTTCATATTCATAGTGTCTCTCTTAATGTAATTTATTTTTAATAGTTATATTGATTTTTGTTTTAATTTTTTTAAAAATGTCCGTATGTCACAATTTTCCGTAACTTGACACATGTGTCAGGTTGCGATTAACTAAGATACATCAGGTTGTTTTGTAAACACAACAAAAAATTAAAACTAAAATAGAAGGTAAAGTAATATGACGTTTAAATCATTTAATCCGCCGCAAAGAATTTTAATGGGCCCAGGCCCTTCAGATGTAAGTGCACGAGTACTTTCTGCGCTGGCTAGACCAACTATTGGTCACCTTGATCCTTTATTTATCAATATGATGGATGAAGTGAAAACCTTACTACAATATGCTTTTCAAACCAAAAATGAATTCACCATTGCTTTATCAGCACCGGGTTCAGCAGGTATGGAAGCATGTTTTGTAAACTTAGTCGAAGCTGGCGATAAAGTCATTGTTTGTCGCAATGGTGTGTTTGGTGAACGTATGATTGAAAACGTTACCAGAATTGGCGCAGAGGCTATAGTTGTTGACTCTCCTTGGGGGCGAGCTGTTGAAATTGATAAGGTAGCCGCGGCATTAAATGATAATCCTGATGCTAAGTTTCTAGCCTTTGTTCATGCTGAAACGTCAACGGGAGCAGTGTCAGACGCACAAGCCCTATGTAAATTGGCCCAAGAGCACGAGTGCTTAACGATTGTTGATGCTGTGACGTCATTAGGTGGTATTGAGCTTAAAGTGGATGAATGGGGTATTGACGCTATCTATTCAGGTACTCAGAAATGTATGTCCTGTGTGCCAGGTATTTCGCCTATCTCTTTCAGCCCTAAGGCAGTAGAAGTAGTACAAAACCGTAAAACTAAAATCCAAAGCTGGTTCTTAGACCAAACTTTAGTTATGGGTTATTGGTCTGGTAAAGGTAAGCGTAGTTACCATCATACTGCGCCAGTAAACTCTTTATATGCACTGCATGAAGCCTTGATAATGCTACATGATGAAGGTCTAGAAAACAGCTGGGCACGTCATAGAGAACAACATGAAGTGTTAGCTAAAGGTCTGAAAGAATTAGGTATTGAGTTTATCGTACCAGAAGATGAGCGCTTACCTCAGTTAAACGCTATCTACATTCCTGACGGCGCTGATGATGCTAAAGTAAGAAACTACTTACTAGAGCATTACAACCTTGAAATAGGTGCAGGTTTAGGTGCATTTGCTGGTAAAGCATGGCGCATTGGTTTGATGGGACATGGAGCTAAAAGTGAAAATGTTGCCTTATGTTTATCAGCATTAAAAGATGCCTTGAATCAATAAAGGCACAATAAAACTCTCTAAATAGTTTTATTAATGAAAAAAAGACCACCTTTCGGTGGTCTTTTTTTTCGTATAGTGAAATCTAAACGGCTTTTGTTAGCCGTTTTTTTAGTCTTTTATTTCATCATACGGAATAATAAAGGTGTTTGAGATATTTTAGCGGGCTTTTTTTATATGTTGAAATGCTGATTAACTTCGAATACAGCTTTAAACGTTCATTATTAGAGTTAATTGCAGTGGCAACCTGCTCTGCTTTCCATCGCTTTATTGGTGTTTATTGTGAAAGAACAAGCGAACATTAGCGATATTCATAGCCGTAATATTAAAAATAGTGAACATTTGTTTGGGCAAAAGTGGACCAAATGATAAGTTAGCTTAGTCATTAACGTTACCTTTAAAGCTATTTATTATGAATCAGATCAATAAAACCTTATCGACCTACAATAAATTGGAAAAGTACCCCTTTGGCAAGAAAATATTCTCCATTATAGTCAGTCGGGTCGCGCCTTATTTTGCCACTATTAGCCCTAAAATTTCAGAATTAATACCTAACCAGTGCACTTGTCTTATTAAAAAAAAGAAAAAGGTCTTTAACCATATAAAAACAGTGCATGTGATAGCTATTTGTAATGGTTTAGAAATGGCTATGGGAGTAATGGCGGAAGCATCTATACCTAAACATCTTCGCTGGATTCCAAAAGGCATGACGGTTGATTATACCGCCAAGGCGGGTAGTGACATTCGATGTGTAGCAAAGGTAAAACAAGAAGATTGGCAGCCTGGAGATTTGCTCGTTAACATCACAGCCTATGATGAAGACGATATTGTTGTGGTAAAAGGAACCATTAAGCTTTGGATTTCTGAAAAACCAAATGTATAACCATTTTTCTAATTAGCAAGCCGCTGTTGAGCTGGCGGCTTGCCTACTAAGTTAAGCAGCTAAAGTATGGCTTCCGTTACTCAGTTAAACCACAACCTTTTAAGATAATGCTAGTTAGTGATGCCACGACCTCATCAAAATCCTCATCATTCATCGCTTCTTTACCAAAACCAGCCAGTACTTGCACATTAAAATCAGCATAATGCTGGGTTGAACTCCAAATAAGAAATAACAAATGATATGGGTTAATAGCGTCTATTTGGCCTTGTTTAATCCAAGTCTCTATTACGGCAATTTTTTCATCTAACCATTGTTTGAATTCAGTATGTAAGTAATCTTTTAGAATCGGAGCGCCATGGATCATTTCACTGGCGAAAATCTTTGAACCATCAGGATCATGCTTAGCATGCATAATTTTTTCTTGGATATAAGCAGTAAGAACCGTTTTAGGGTCATCATCAACACTTAAGGTATCAAAGCTAGTATTCCAATTGACAGTAATCTCGCTAAGTAATTGTTGATAAAGCTCAGTTTTATCATTGAAATAGTAGTGAATGTTTGCTCTGGGAATATTGGCTCGTTCGGCAATGCGCTTAATAGAGGCACCTTTAAAACCGTGAGTAACAAACTCTGTTTTGGCCGCAGTTAAAATAAGCGCGACGTTCTTTTGACGAACTTGTCCGACAGACTCTTTTTTTACCGGCACAGATACCTCATAACTTCATTTATAGTAGAGGAAATAACTTTATAACAAGTTGCAATCGACAGCCATAGCTTTCTGGTAAATGGAATGATTAATTTCTATAAATAGCTCTAGATCATGGTTGGGGCATCGCTGTAGTAGAGAGTATGCAGTAAATGTTAGTAAAAGCTAGAAAGCAAAAAGCAAGATGACTTAGTGGTGAAGTCATCTTGCTTATCATTGCTGGTCAAGTGTTGAGCTAGTGCTATTAATATTAATGCGCTGCTTTTACTTCCAGACGTCTTTTGTGTAATAACGGCTCGGTATAACCGCTGGGTTGCTTTTTACCTTGGAAGATTAAATCTGTCGCGGCTTTAAAGGCAATACAATTGTCAAAGTTGGTTGCCATAGGGCTGTAACCAGAATCGCTAGCATTTTGTTTATCAACAATAACGGCCATGCGTTTTAGTGATTCATTTACTTGTGATTCAGTAATGATGCCATGGTGCAGCCAATTGCAGACATGTTGACTCGAAATTCTTAAGGTAGCTCTATCTTCCATACGGGCAATATTATCAATATCAGGTACTTTTGAGCAGCCAACACCTTGGTTTACCCATCGACCAACATAGCCTAAAAGGCCCTGAACATTATTGTCTAATTCTTTTTGAATCTCTTCAGCTGATAATTGCTCACGATTTTTTAGTAAAGGAATCGTTAACAAGTCAGTTAAGTCATCAATGTTGCCAGGCTTAGTAAATTCAGCTTGCATAGCAAATTGTATTTCTTGAACATTGACCTTGTGATAATGCATTACATGTAAAGTTGCCGCAGTTGGTGATGGCACCCATGCACAGTTAGCACCTGATTGTGGGTGTGCGATTTTGCTCTGCATCATATTCGCCATTTCATCAGGAATAGCCCACATGCCTTTACCAATTTGCGCCTTACCTTGCAAACCGGCTTTTAAACCAATACGAACATTTCTGTTTTCGTAAGCTTCAATCCAAGGTTCGTGTTTCATCAATTCTTTTTGTGTAACAGGACCCGCTAACATACTGGTATGTATTTCATCACCAGTACGATCTAAAAAGCCCGTATTGATGAAAGCAAGACGGGTTTGTGCGGCGCGGATACACTCTTTTAAGTTAGCAGAGGTGCGACGTTCTTCATCCATAATACCCATTTTAATGGTGTTTTCTTCTAAACCTAATACACGTTCGACCGCGCTGAATAAATCGTGACTAAAGGCTACTTCTTCAGGGCCATGCATTTTAGGTTTTACAATATAAATGCTACCTGCTTTAGAGTTGGTAAATTTAGAGTTACCTTGTAGGTCGTGCAGAGATATTAAGCTGGTAATTAAACCGTCAACAATACCTTCTGGAACATTCTCATCGTTTTCGTTAACAATCGCGTCAGTAGTCATTAAATGGCCGACGTTACGGATAAATTGTAAACTTCTTCCTGAAAGAGTAAACGCTTCTTTAGTCGGAGATAAGTAGCTACGATCTTCATTCAATGTACGGGTAATGGTTTTATCACCCTTTTGAATGCTTTCTGTAAGGTCACCTTTCATTAGACCTAACCAGTTGCGATATACCAAGGTTTTGTCCATTGGATCAACGGCGGCAATAGAGTCTTCACAATCTTGGATAGTACTTAACGCAGATTCTAATACCACATCTTTAACAGAGGCTGCATCAGTTTTGCCAACGATATTGTCTTTATCTATCTGAATTTCAATATGTAAACCGTTATGACGACATAATAATGCCGTCGGATATAAAGTTGAACCAGTGTAGCCAACAAATTGGCTAGCATCTTTTAATTGAACTTTTTCACCGGATAATAGGGTGACAGTAAAGCTCTTGTGCTCAATGTGGTAACGAACTGCATTGATATGACTGCCACTGCTTAGTGGCAGGGATTCATCAAGAAATCTACGGGCGTAAGATTGAACTCTACGGCCACGAGCTGGATTATATTCTTTAGTTGCTTTAGCACCGTTATCGTCGCCGATAACATCAGTGCCATATAAAGCATCATACAAACTTCCCCAGCGAGCATTGGCTGCATTGAGAGAAAATCTAGCATTCATCAAGGGTACAACGAGTTGAGGACCCGCAATGCGGGCAACCTCGTCGTCGACATTCTTGGTTGAGATAGTGAAATCAGCTTGTTCTTCTACCAGATAACCTATCTCTTTTAAAAACAACTCATAGCTCGGTTGATTAAAAGGTTGGTTGGCAGGATCCGTATGCCATGTATCAATTTGCGCTTGTAAACTCGCGCGCTTTGTCAATAACTGTTGATTACGCGGGGTAAACTCAGTTAAAACCTCGGCAACAGAATCCCAGAAGTGATCGGCAGTAATACAAATGCCAGGTAACACTTCATCATTTACTAAATTAAATAAACAGCCTGCAACTTTATAACCGTGCTTGATTGTTTTTTGCTTCATTTCTTATCCTTTTTCTTTATCTTTCATTTGGCTCAATACCAATTCAAATAATGTTCTTTAAGCTTATTTGATTTGGTTTAACCAAAGTGACAAGGTTAAACGCTCTTCGTCAGTCATTTTGGTTTTATTCATAAAGGGCATATCTTTGCTGTCGATTACACGCGCTTTGATTCTTGGTGCCCATTGCTCAATTGAAGCTGCATCAGTAAAGAGCACACCACCTTGAGCTGTTTGGAAGATATTATCGGTGTTATTTTCGCTATGACAAGCACTACAACGTTGTTCAACAATTTTTTGCACATCAGCGATAGTAACTTTTTGTGCTAGTTGCTCTGGAGTTGCTTCAAGTTTTGCAGGTGCAATAGCATAAGCTAAAGCAATTGTCGCAACAATTGAACCAACTATAAGCATAGGCTTGTTTCTACCAAAGTGACGTTGTACGAAATACTCTCTGATCGCAGCACCAATTAAGATAAGTGCTATTAATACAATCCAACCAGCATTGTGGTTATATGTCATTGGGTAGTGATTAGAAATCATGATGAAAATTACCGGTAAGGTAATGTAAGTATTATGGGTAGAACGTAACTTAGCATTTAAACCATATTTTGAATCAGGCTTACTTCCGTCTTCAACGGCTTTAACTAGTGCACGTTGTGAAGGCATGATACCGAAAAATACGTTGCCAGCCATGATAGTACCCATAACAGCACCCATATGCATGTAAGCACCACGTGGGCTAAATACTTGCATTAAGCCGTAAGATAACGCTGTACCAAGTGCTAATAAGATAATACCTAGAATTAAACCGTGATCTTTAAGTTTAGTACGAACTAGCACTTCATAAGCACCAACACCAACAATAATAGTACCTAGACCGTATGCAATTGCTTGCATTTGAGTCATATCAGAACCCGTTGGGATCAGGTAAGTTTCAGCACCAACATAAAACATTAGTACTAATAAGAAGAAACCTGTAATCCAAGTTGTGTATGCTTCCCACTTAAACCAATGTAAAAGTGTTGGCATTTTTTCTGGCGCTAGTTTGTATTTAGCGACTTCGTAAAAACCACCACCATGGATAGCCCAAAGGTCACCTGAAATACCTTTTTCTGCTTTCCAATCCGGTGGCGTTTCTAAATGGTTATCTAACCAAACAAAATAAAATGAAGCACCAATCCAGGCGATACCTGTAACAACATGTGCAAAGCGAATGGCTAAGTTTAGCCAATCTGTAATATACGGGTCCATAGTCTTTCCTTTTGTACGCCTACTCGAAGTCGACGTTTTATAATTTTATGATTAACTAAATTTTTATCTAAATAGCTTTACTCAATAGCGTGTTGAATAACTCTTTTCTCTTAAGCGATGTTGCCTTAGACCCAGCTAGGCAACTTTCTGTTATATGTAGTACTGGTATTTTTATTAGCTTCTTCGCCTGTAGTAAGTGAAGCGCTTTAATTTACCTTAGTGAATTAAATGCGTTCTCCCATGATATGGGTGGCTTTAACGTGCCTATCATCACCTAATATACTTAAGGCAAATAGTTTTTCTGTTAAGGTTTTACAGCGAGCAATACGTCTTGCCATTAGCGGTGTTGCTTGGTAATCAAGTACGATAAAGTCAGCTTCAGCGCCTTTAGTAAAGTTACCAATAGTCCCCTCTAAATCTAAAGCAACCGCGCCACCTAAAGTCGCTAGGTAGAATGATTTAAACGGGCTTAATTTATCGCCACGTAATTGTTGGGTTTTATAAGCTTCATTTAATGTCGTTAACATTGAGAAGCTTGTACCTGCGCCGATATCAGTACCTAAACCTACATTTACATCGAATTCCTCAGCTTGTTTTAAATTAAAACAACCGCTGCCTAAAAATAGGTTGGAAGTAGGGCAGAAGGCAATGGCTGAATTGGTATCACTTAAACGCTGACATTCATGGTCATGTAAATGTACACCATGAGCAAAAACACTACGACGACCTAATAAGCTGCTTTTGTCGTAAACATCTAGATAACCGTCACTGTCTGGGAATAACTCACTAACCCAAGCAATTTCGTCTTTGTTTTCTGAAAGGTGAGTGTGCAGGTAAACATCAGGGAATTCTTTTAATAATTCACCGGCTTTGTTTAATTGCTCAGTTGAACAAGTAGGTGCAAAACGAGGGGTAACCGCATAAAGTAAACGGTCAGTGTTATGCCACTTTTCAATTAATGCTTTGCTGTCTACGTAGCCTGACTCAGTGGTATCTTGTAAGTCATCAGGGCAGTTTTGGTTCATCAAAACTTTACCACAAATCATACGTAATTTTTTCTGTTGAGCAATAGTGAAGAAGGCTTCAACAGACTCTTTATGTACTGTACCGAAAACTAAGGCCGTAGTAGTACCAGCATCTAATAGTTGTGTTAAGAAAAATTCAGCAACACGTTTACCGTGTTCAATATCAGCGAATTGTTTTTCTTCTGGGAAGGTGTAGTTTTCTAACCACTCAAGTAATTGCGCACCGTAAGAAGCAATCATCTCAGCTTGTGGATAATGTACATGAGTATCAATAAAGCCAGGCATGATTAGGCCATTGTCATATTGAGTAACCTTAATATCTGCTGCGAGTGTTGCTAGTAATTCCTGCGCATTACCTACCGCTTCAACTAAGCCATCTTTGATGACTAAAAGTCCATCTTCAAAATATTGGTAACTTTCTTCTTCAGATACTTTCGCCGGGTCGGCTAAAAAATGCAGTATCTCACCGCGGTACGCTTTGGTACCTGTGTTAGTTGAAGAACTGTTTGAAGTATTATTAGACATATTGGTAAACCTATTACTTATTTTATTGCTATCTATTTGTGCTGCTATTTATACTAGCTGCACTAAATTAATTAATTTTTTATAATTCGATTCATCAAGGTGAATCAAATTATTGATTATTCTGCTAGCGTGATAACGATTGAACCGTCGAGTTTTTCAACATCGCAGTTATCGCCTTCACCGCCACGGTCAACAACTAAAAAGTCGCTAACTTCATTCAACGCTAAACAGAAATGGTGCCAAGTACCTTTATGGTAATTAACACCTTGCTCTGCTGTCGCTAGAAATACTTCAATTTTTGCAGTATCAAGCTCGCCTTTGGGTGCAACAACAACCACATAAGGTTGTTTGCCTGTAGGAATAAACGCTTGGCTGCCTAAAGGATGGCGTTCCATCATTTTGACAGGTAAAGGAAAAGCCAGCGGGGTGGAACGAAAAATATTAATCAAGGTTTTACCCTCTTGCTCAGCAACGTCAACGTCAGCAAGATTATGATAACGCATGGTGTGGCCATCATTAATGGCGAAATGTTCAGCACTTTCGGACACTGAAATAACATCCCCATAAGCGGAGAAATTCTCTGCCGTTAGCTCTTGGGGTACAACATTAATGATTTTACTGGTCATCTTAATCTCTCTGTTAACGGTTAATATTTTTCTACTGGCTTGAAACTGTTGCTATCTACTAGTTAAGTGCTACTTAGCTATTACTAAAAAGTAGATTATTGATACTGAGCGATTAGCTACCACGGTAAGTAGAGTAGCCATATGCTGTTAGCAATAATGGAATATGGTAATGAGTACCGCTGGCATCAATTTCAAAAACGATATCAACGTATGGGTAAAACCCTTCTTCTTTGTTCGCGGCAAAATATTGTGCCGTGGCAAAATGCATACGGTAAACACCTGCTGGTAATTTTTCATCATCAGCTAATAAACCGGGTAAACGACCATCAGTATTAGTAACTCCGCCGTTTATCTCTTTCCAGCCTTCGCCGTCTTGAGCAAACAACGTAATTGGAACATTTTGCGCAGGTAAACCACGGGTTGTATCTAATATGTGAGTAGTAATTTGACTCATATTCTTTCCTTAAAATTTATCTTAACTGGTGTTTGGGGCTAGCTTTCAGCTAATGCTTTATCAATGCGCAGTTGGAAGATTTTTCTTTGCTCTTCAGCAGCATTAACAAGCTCTTGCGCTCGGCTGTTTGGTAAACGAGCTTGCAATAAATCAGACATTTGTTGAGCACTTTTACCCGTTGCACAAACAATAAAGATAAAGCCGAATTTTGCTTCGTAATCGCTGTTACCTTGAGAAAGAACTTCCAGCACAGTGTCGTTAGCTTCTTTTACTAATCCTTGCTCGTTACCGGCTAATTCTTTGGTATTGGCATACTTAGCACGTAGGCTACTAACATCACCAATCTTTGGATGACCTTCAAAGGCTTCAAAATAATCCTGCTCAGTTAAACCTAACCAAGCATCATCAGCAGCTTTTTTTATCGCCTGCGTATTAGCAAATGGACGAGCTACCACCATGTTGTTTACCCAAGTACTTGAAGTACAACATTGCATAAACGTATGGTTAGCATCAGCTGCTGGTAATTGGTTTAAATCTTCTAATAACATCATGTTTCCTTAAATCTTTACTGCAAATTAGCAGCGGCATTTAGTCAATGCCGTTGCTAATCGTGTTAACTAACCTTGGCGGTTACCAAAAACACGCATACGAGAAATACCACCATCAGGGAAGATACTTAAACGCACATGAGTGAAAGGCTGATCTTTTTCAACAATGATTTCTTTAGTGAATAAGTGTTCACGATGAGCATATAACTTAGTACTTGGAATAATTGCTGTCCAAGTTACGCTGGCTGCGCCTTTAGTGAAGTCATCGCTATCGCTGATACAACCTTCAAGCATAAAGGTATCAGGGAAATTACCTTTAAAGTGACAAGTATCAATGATGACTTTGTTAACACTACCGGTAGCGGCAAGTTTAACAATTGACCAATCTGGACCTGGATCACGACGACGTTTAGTTTCCCAACCATCACCCATGTTGGCGCCACGGCCAGGCATGATTAGGTTGTTTTTGTCTGAGAAGAACATATCAGAAACTAATAATGCTTTTGCACCGTTTTTAATCGAAGCTAGGTCGATTAGTTCACCGTCTACAAAATCATTCCAGTTTACATCTGCTTCACCGTAAACGCGGAAACGAGCAATACCACCGTCAGGGAACATAGTTAAACGAACATGGGTATAAGCCGTGTCGTCTGAGATTTCAAAAAGGTTTTGGCTATGAGCTTTAACTTCAGTAGCTTCAAAAATAGTTTGCCAAACAGTATCTTCATTTGGTTGAACTTCACTTACACAAGCTTCTACAGATACTTTCTCTGGCGCGTTACCACGGAAATAGTTGGTATCAATATCAAAAGCTCGGATAACACCACTGATGCCTAAACGGATAATACACCAATCAGAGTCACGACCATTGTTACGACCGTAACTTCTGCGTGATTCCCAACCGTCCATCCATTTACCACGTTCAGTAAATTTCTCTTCGATGAAAATACCACGGCCAACTTTTAATAAGTTTTCCATTTCAGAAAAGAAATCATCACTACATGAAAGCGTTTCGCCACCAACTTTTTCGCTGGCTAAATCAACATAATGTGTTTTTAGTTTTTGCTCTAGCACTGCATCTTCGGCAGATAATTTATTTTGTGCTAACCAATCTTCAATTATTTCCATTACTTCATCTCCTGTTAACGCTACGTTAGCTGAGCCTATTCGGCTGAGTTAACGTGCGTGAGTTATCTTCTGTTTTTTTGTTTTTAATGCCTGCTAATAACGCGCGGGTAAGTCTAACTATTGACCTTCGTACCTTGTGATACGAACAACCGCTTACAGCTGACCTTTAAGTAGCGGTCGGCCTACTGGCGTGTTAATGAATTCATCTTGTTGATACACATGATGGCCACGGACAAACGTATGGTTTACTTGACCCTGCACCTTACGACCCGCATAAGGGGTAATGTTGTGTTTGTGTTTGATCATTTCAGTGGTAATGGTGTATTCAACAGTTGGATCAAATACACAGAAATCAGCATGATTTCCTATTTTAATCGCGCCTTTAATACCATCTAAGCCAGCGAACTTAGCTGTTTCAGTAGACATCAAACGTGCTAGATCCACTAGGGTAAAACCACGGTCTTTGGCTTCAGTCCAAATTAACGATAAACCAAATTGCAGTGCTGAAATACCACCCCAGGCTTTTTCAATATCGCCAGTATCAATATGTTTTAATTCCGGTGTACAAGGCGAGTGATCAGAAACGATAAAGTCTAAGCGGCCATCTTTAACGGCTTGCCATAAGTGTTCACGGTTTTTGTTTTCACGGATTGGCGGACAACATTTGAATAGAGTTTTACCATCAGGAATATTTTCAGAGGCAATGGTTAAATAATGAGGACAAGTTTCAGCAGTAAAACGTAAACCTTCTGCTTTGGCTTGTGCAATAGTGCTCAATGCTTCATCAGAGGATAAGTGCACGATATGAACTTTACAGTTATCACCGGCAGCTTTAGATTCACGAGCCATATCAACCATTAACGAGATAGCATCGTTTTCCCAACTCTTTGGTCGTGATGCTAAGAACGAGTTGTATTCTTTGGTGATTTCAACATCATCAAAATGGCCACAATCAAGCTCTGCGTGGATCAAGTAAGGCACATCATGTTTGGCTAAAATAGGCATAGCCGCACGCATGTCTTTTGCTGAAACAGGTGGGAACTCTTCGATACCTGAATCAATTAAGAAAGATTTAACACCTAAAACACCTGCGTTAAGTAAGTCATCTAAATCATCAATATTGTGTGGCACAACACCACCCCAAAAACCACAATCAACCCAAAGTTTGTCGTGTACAGAATCAAGTTTTTCTTGAAAAGCGGCTTTGGTCGTTGTTACTGGAATACAGTTCAACGGCATATCAACTAAGGCAGTAATACCACCAGCAGCAGCAGCTTGGGTTGCGGTATTAAAACCTTCCCATTCAGTACGGCCTGGTTCGTTAATGTGTACATGCGAGTCAACTAGACCTGGCATGATAACTTGTTCGCCAAAGTCTTTAACTTCGCAGCTTAGCGCTTCGCCATGACTATGAATGGCAATGATTACTTCATTTTTAACTTCAATACAAGCCGCGATCATTTTTCCTGCAATCACTACTTGGGTACTTTGTAGAGCAAAATGGGTCACCTTGCTACTCCTCTAAATTGATAAACCTGAACGTTTTAAATGTGTTTTAAAAAATGAGCCTGACTCGGTTTAATTAACTTTATTGGTAATAACGCTTTGTTAAACCGAGTTCAGGTCAGTAAATATGTGCGAGCATATTTTTTATTTAAACTTCTACTTGAGCTAACTTCTGAGTTTGTTAGCTCACTTCTTCGTTGACTAATCTTTTTAACTCTTGCCAAGCAATACCGCGTTTTGAGCTTTTTGGCTTGGCGTCTTTTTGTCTATTGGCGTCTGGATTGGCAACGCTATTGGCAGCCAACTGGGCTTGATAAAGCTGAATGATTTCACCTGCAACTGACACGGCAACTTCCATTGGCAATTTGCCTTGTACTTGTGCTAAGCCAATAGGACAGTTCATCTTCTCTACTAAGCTTTTTTCAATATCGCGGTGTTGAAATCTTTGTTGAAAACGACGCCATTTGGTATCAGAAGCAATTAAGCCTGAATAGGCAAAGTCAGCGCGCTTTAGAATATTATGACTAATCTCAAAATCGAGTTGATGATTATGTGTCATTACTATGTAGTAACTGTTTGCCGGCATAGCAGCAACTTCTTCAGCAGGCTCTTCGCTAACTATCGCAGTGACATTTGAATAACTGTCGATATCATCAGGAAATTGTTCAGCGCGGTTATCAACCCAAGTTATGCTACAAGGTAAACCCGCTAGAATAGGGATTAGTGCTTTACCAACATGACCAGCACCAAATAATATTATATTGGCACCACTAGCGCTAAAACATTCAAATAATACGCTGGCATCACCACCGCAACATTGACCTAATTGTGCACCTAGCTGGAAATGCTCAAGTTGTTGACAAGCTTCACCGGAAGTCAACAATTGATGAGCACGTTTAATCACCTTATGTTCAAGATGACCACCACCGATAGTGTCAAAAATATCATCATTAGTTATCACCATTTTGGTGCCACTATTACGTGGCGTTGAACCGGTTACACCGACAATTGTGGCAACAACATAGGCTTTGCCTTGTTTGTTTAGTTGGTGTACTGCACCGGTCCAATTTAACTTCATGATGATATTCCTACCTATTAAGGGCGAATTACTTCGCCGTACCCGCTGTGGTTGATGCTTTAACTGCTTCAACAGCAAATAACACTCGCTCTGGCGTTGCAGGTGTATCTAGTGCTGGACTAACTTTGTAGTCAGCTACACTAGCAATAGCATCTTTCATTGCCGACCATACCGCCATACCTAACATAAACGGTGGCTCACCAACTGCTTTTGAGTTGTAAATAGTGCGCTCTGGGTTTGGAGCATTGGGTACTAACGCTACGCGGAAGTCTTCAGGTGCATCATTGATAGCTGGAATCTTGTATGTTGCCGGGTTGTTTGAAAGTAAACGACCTTGCTCATTCCATACGAGTTCTTCAGTTGTTAACCAACCCATGCCCTGAACAAAAGCACCTTCGATTTGACCGATATCAATCGCTGGGTTAATTGAAGCACCAACATCTTGTAAAATATCAGTACGGGTAACTTTATACTCACCCGTTAAGGTATCTATGATTACTTCAGAAACACAAGCACCTGTTGCGAAGTAGTAGAATGGACGTCCTTTACCAGCAGCACGATCATAGTGAATCTTAGGTGTTTTGTAGAATCCTGTAGAAGATAATGAAACACGATTCATGTAAGCAATTTGCGAGAACTCAGCAAAGCTAAAGGTTTGCTCACCAACAATAACATTGCTGTTTTCAAATTGAACTTGTCCAGCTTCAACGTCATATTTCTCACAAGCAAAGTCAATTAAACGTTGCTTGATGGTTTTAGCAGCCGCTTCAGCCGCTTTACCATTTAAGTCGGTACCTGAAGAGGCAGCTGTAGGAGATGAGTTTGGCACTTTATCAGTACGAGCAGCAGAACAAGCAACAGTATCAACATCAACTTGGAATTCTTCAGCAACGATTTGCGCTACTTTAGTATTCAAGCCTTGACCCATCTCAGTACCGCCGTGGCTTAAGTGAATTGTGCCATCAGTGTAAACATGAACGAGTGCACCCGCTTGGTTTAAATGCTGAACAGTAAAAGAAATACCAAATTTAACCGGTGTTAAGGCAATACCTTTTTTCAGTATGCTGCTATTAGCATTATATTCAGTGATCGCTTTACGACGTGCTTGGTAATCTGAACTTTCTTCTAATGAGTCAATAATTTCGCTTAAGTTGTTATGTTCAACTGTCTGATCATAATGGGTAACGTTGCGATCATCTTTACCGTATAAGTTAATTTTACGGATTTCTAATGGATCTTTACCAAGGTGACGGGCAATATCATCCATGACCATTTCGATAGTCATCATACCTTGAGGACCACCAAAACCACGGTAAGCGGTATGAGAAACAGTGTTTAGTTTACAACGGTTACCGGTAATAGTTGCTTGATCTAAGTAGTAAGCGTTATCAGAGTGGAACATTGCTCTATCAACAATCGCATCAGATAAATCTGGTGAGTAACCACAGTTACCATTTACTTCGATGTTGATGCCTTTGATTTGACCATTTTCGTCAAAACCAACGGTGTAGTTGTTTTCAAATGGGTGACGTTTACCTGTCATTACCATATCGTCTAAACGTGCTAACTTAAACTTAACTGGACGTTTTGTTTCATTAGCAAGTAAAGCGGCAATACATGCCCAAGGTGCAGCTTGGGTTTCTTTACCACCGAAACCACCACCCATACGGCGCATATCAACTAAAACTTTGTTTAATGGAATATCAAGTACTTCAGCTACTAACTTTTGTACTTCACTTGGATGTTGTGAAGAAGTGAAGATGCTCATGCCACCATCTTCAGTAGGCTCTGCCGTTGAAACTTGGCCTTCAAGATACATATGCTCTTGACCACCAACAACGATTTCACCAGATAATTTATGCGCTGCAGCTGCAATCGCTGCGTCTGAATCGCCACGTTTCAAACCATGTGGAGGACGAACAAAGTTTTTCTTAGCTAGAGCGTCTTTCACTGTAAGTACAGCTTCAAGTTCTTCATACTCAACTTTTGCAAGTTTAACTGCTTTACGGGCAAGGTCGAAACTGGTTGCAGCAACGGCGAAAAGCGGTTGACCAATAAATTCTACTTTACCAATAGCTAATACTGGGTCACCTGGGAATACCGGACCGATATCAGTATGACCTGGTACATCTTCAACAGTAATTACTGAAACAACACCTTCTGCAGCTTTAACTGCAGATAAGTCCATTGAAATGATGTTAGCGTGTGCCATAGTCGATTGACCAACCGCGGCATGTAATTCGCCACGAAGAGAAGGACGGTCATCAACATAAATCGCTTCACCAGCAACTTGTTTGTCAGCACTTTCATGTTTTTTGTGAGTACCAACGCCACCTAAACCAACACCAACTTGACCTTCAACAACATTTTTATCTGTGTTTGAACTAGCTTTTTTTACATCAATTAGAGTACGCATTAGTTATTCACCACTCGTGTTTCAATTACGTTACTTGTATAGGCGCTTTGTAGCTCTATATAGCACTTTTCAATAAGGTTCTGAGCCACGGTCATACGGTACTTATCAGAAGCACGTACATCAGTCATAGGTTGGAAATCAGATGCTAAAGCTGCTTTTGCTTGTGCAACAGTCTCTTTAGTTAAGCCTTTACCTAATAATGCCGCTTCAGCAGCTGAACCACGCTTAGGAATACCAGCCATGCCACCAAATGCTAAACGTACATTTGTTACTTTTTGACCATCTTGCTCAATGAAGAATGCTGCTAATACCGCAGAAATATCATCATCTAAACGTTTAGAGATCTTGTAAAGCTTAAGTGTTTGACCAGCAACTGGCTTAGGAATTGTAATT
The DNA here is from genome assembly GCA_022969215.1 of Colwellia sp. Taxonomy (GTDB): domain Bacteria; phylum Pseudomonadota; class Gammaproteobacteria; order Enterobacterales; family Alteromonadaceae; genus Colwellia. Next base: position 20,693 of record JALJPA010000029.1, read on the forward strand.
GACTTGATAAATTCAGAAGTTTTCAGCACAGTCTTTTTGTAATCAAGAAAGTAGTCTTCAACTAAAATTGTACGCTCTACGCCGTTAAGGTGTAGTGTCATTGTTGCGCCAAGAGCGATAAGTGCAGGAGGCATATCACCGATAGGTGAAGCGTTACCTACGTTTCCGCCTAAAGTACCAGTGTTACGTACTTGTTTGGCTCCAATACGTTCGATCATATCACCCAAGTCAGGGTAGTTATGATGTAAAGTATCGATAAACTCGCTGTAAGGTACCGCTGAACCGATAACTATTTCAGTATCAGTTTCTTCCATAGTCGTTAATTCAGCAACATTACCGATATAAACAAGCTTTTTAACAACGGCTAAGTTTTGCGTAACTGAAAGCGCTAAATCGGTTCCACCAGCAAGTAACGTTGATTTAGGCTCTCTGACTAATTCAGTCGCTAACTCATCAATGTTCTTAGGAGCAATATAAGTATTACCATTGCCATTTAATGTTGGTGTTGGTAATTTTTCGAATTCGTTAAGCGTAGCAAGTGTTTCTTGATAGAACTTAGCAAAAGAATCATCAGCAGTATTTTCGCTTGAAGTAATTGCAGCATCAATAATAGAACGGTAGCCAGTACAACGACATAAGTTACCCGCTAAAGCTTCAAGAACTTCATCACGATTTGGGTTTTGATTATGTTTGTGTAAAGCAAAAGAAGACATTACAAAACCAGGGGTACAGAAACCACATTGTGTACCATGGTTGTCTACAATAGTTTGTTGGGCGTGATGTAACTTAGCGCCGTCTTTCAAATCTTCAACTGTAATTAGTTGCTTACCGTGTAAGTTACCAACAAAGGTAATACAAGCATTAACTGCTTTGTAGTTAAGTTGTTTGCTGTTTTCAGCATCTAGCTCAGCTAACACTACGGTACATGCACCACAGTCACCTGAAGCACAACCTTCTTTTGTACCAGATTTAAATTGTTGCTCACGTAAGTATTGTAAAACAGTCGTATTAGGATCTAAGTTTTCAATCTCTACAACATCGTTGTTCAACAGGAATTTTATTGTATTTGCTACCATTATTCTTTCCGCTTTAATTGTATTTTTAAGTATCGACTTGAATATTTGTATGCATTTACTATAGCAGAATAAATAGTTGACACAAGTGTCAGCTTCGTGTTTTTTGTAAACCCTTGATTTACATAGTTAGCGGAATAGATGGGTAGACATCACTGAATCTAGTAGGGGTGTAGCGGTATTTCCCTTAATATCATTTGTTCTTTTGAGCTTTTTTATGGTTTTTACTATGTGAAATATGGCGGAAAGTGAATTCATATCATGGCAAAGCAGGCTCGATGAAACATATTAATATCGAGCATTCCCTCGGCCAAAAGTCGTTGATAAAATCCGATAATAAAGCGGCTAGAAATGGCTTGTTAGACGCTTAAATATCAGAGTGTTTTTCTAGGATTTTTCTATTTTTAGCAATCACTAGCTTTTTCATAGGACTTTCGCGGCTGTTTTTTTCATTGTGGTGTACTCAATAAAAAGGAAGACTAAATGAAACTTAATACATGTGTAACGGCGCTCTTTTTATCAGCCACTAGCCAGGCACTCTTTGCCGGTGCAACTTATGCCAATGAAGCTTATTCCGATGAAAGTTATGCCATTGAAAAAAATTCAGCCATCGAACCGATTATGGCCACAATTCCCGCAGGTAGTTTTGAAATGGGTTCAATAGCGAGTGAAAACTCGCAGCCGCTACATCAAGTTAATGTCAGTGAATTCAGCATGGGTAAATATGAAGTGACAGTAAATGAGTTTCGTCAGTTTGTCGAAGCCACTAATTATGCTGTACCACAAGAATGTCGCCATCAACTCAATGGTTGGTTTAGAGCTTATTCAAAAGGTAACTGGGAAACTAATGCCTTAAACACCAGTGAATTTCAGCCAGTGGTTTGTATTAATTGGCAAGCCGCCAATGCTTATAGCCAATGGTTGGCAAAAGAAACGGGTAAACCGTATCGCTTACCAACAGAAGCTGAGTGGGAATACGCTGCCAGAGCAGGCACTAAAACTGATTACTTTTTTGGTGATGACACCGATCTTACCAAAGTATGTGATTATGCCAATACTGCAGACTTAATGGGTGAGAACGTTTTACAACGTGATAGTAATACCAGTTATTACAATTGGTCGGGTGACATGTCAAATTGTGATGACCATTCAGCCTATGCCAGCATAGTGGGCATGTATAAAGCTAATCAATTTGGTTTACATGATGTGGTGAGTAACGTTTTAGAAATGCTGGCAGATTGTCGAAGTGTCGAAGTGTCGATTATAGCAATACCCCCATTGATGGCTCGGCTTTCATTGATGAAAAATGTGAAAGTCGCTCAACCCGTGGTGGCAGTTGGCACTGGAGTCATTCACCTTTAGCACAACGCGGCAGTATCCCAGAAGACTTTTCTGGTGGTGTTGATGGCTTTAGATTAGCCCTTGATGGCAAAGCGCCTAAGTTATCTTCAGCGAGTAAAAAGTTCTTAGCAAGATTAACCTTTGCTCAGCAACAAGAACAAAAACGACGGGATATACAACCTGCTTTCCCTGATGCGGTCAGTAATGTAAAAATACAACAAGATGATAAAACAGTCACCATCAGTTGGGATAAAAGCGAACAAGAAGATGTTGAAAGCTACCGTGTATATCGCAATGAAGTTACCGGCGGTATGTTCAAATTGTTAGCGACGAATTTAACTACCACTAGTTTTACTGAGCCGAAAATGGGGTTAATGAAGTACGACTATGCTGTGGTTTCGGTGAGTTTTCATCAACAAAGTCACTATAGCGAAGTTTCTACCCAAGCGGGATGGGTTGCTATTCCAGGTCGCGTTGAAGCTGAATGGGCTGCTGAATCGAGTGATAGCTCGCTGACACGCACTTCAGATGACGATGGTGGTTACAACTTCACTGGTATGGGCGGAATTGGTGCTGAAGCACAATTTACTTATCAAATAGAAGTGCCTGAAGCAGGTCTATATAAATTGGCATATCGGGTTGCTACGCCACGTGATACTAAAGGTTTTGAAGTCTTAGCTAATGATAAAAAAGTGGGCGTTGAGTTAGTGACTGCAACGGGCGGTTATCATGAGTGGCAGACGCAACAGGGCTTAGAAGTTCAATTGCACAAAGGTAGAAATACCGTGACCTTGAAATCTTTAGATAATAACTGGAAGCTTAATTGGTTAACGCTAACTAAGAGCTAATATTTTAGTTAAATAGTCAGTGATAAACCATAAAGGCAGTACTTATTTGATTAGTTACTGCCTTTTTTATGTGAGGTGGAGTGTATTAGCTCAAAGCTGATTAGACTCTTTTTGTAAATAAGGTCTTAGCAAGCCTTACCGCCGCGAAACCACCATAGCCGTCGTTCGTAATTTAATTAATAATGATCACTTTGTGCGCTAAGTGGACTTTAGCTTATAATTTTTTGCCATATATTTTCTAATGGTTAATTTTAAGAAATCAGTGTGCTATCTTGGCTGCGAAATTATTACTATCATAGGATTATAAGAGAATGGTTGTTTATACAGTCGGTACATTTGATTTATTGCATGTTGGTCACCTTGCCTTGTTGGAATACTGCGCGAGCTTAGGTGATACAGTTGCCGTTGGTGTTGCCTCTGACGAAGTTGTTAAATTGTATAAGCCTAATGCTCCGGTTATTCCTCTTGAGCAACGTATAGAAATGCTTCTTGCTCTAGGCTGTGTGGATATCGCACTTCCCTACCATGAACTTGATTATATCGCTGTTTGTAAGGAAGTTAAGGCTGATATTTTTGTGATTGGCGAAGACTGGGGGAGAAAACCTCATAATAAGGGTGTAGAAGAATATTTAAAAAATCATGGTAAGAAAATTGTTCAGGTTAACTATCATCCGAATAATTCATCGACTAAAATCAAGGCACAAATTATCGCTCAATATCAAATTGATGCACATACATATAAAAAATTATAAAATAAACTTGTGTAATGTCTTATATAAATAACAAAAGCATCCAAGGTACTTTGATCTTACCCCGCCCCTGATGCAAGGCGTTGGTACAAAATCTAATCCAAACCCTGTTTTTACAGTTTAAGCCTAATGACCGCAGTGTGGTAAAAGTGATCGTTAAATAAACGGAGCTAGAGTCCATTTAAAATGTATGTCGCGGTGGCGACGACACCCAAAGGGGACTAAACACCGACCCCCCTTTGGAATCCCCGGTGCTGCTACATCAAACGTAATCCTACATTCAGCACTATATCTTCGACGTACAGCAATGAAGGTACATCAGGTCAATATGCTCCTGCATTGTCTAATAAGGTACATCCTGTACCGTCTTGTGCCACATTGCTTTTGCCATCATCCATGATGCAATACGTGAACACTTTCATTCATTTCATCGTTTGTTAAAGCAGACTTGGTGCTGGTTGTAATAGTGGTACTTTTAACCGTCATTCCCGAAGTTACTTGTCGGGAATCCATATTACTAAGAACTAGATCCCCGACAAAGTCATCACGGGGATGACACTTGCTAGATTACGTGGCTGTGCCAAATACTCCAACTCCCATCTCAGCAATTCAATCACCAACTAGCAAGGGTAGGCCTCGACCCGAGACACGATGTCGAGGGCTGCCGTTGTTCATGGACGATAAATCGGCAGGAATCGTGGTTTACGCTAGTTGGTGTTTGAATGTTCTGCTGAGTAGGGCGTCGCAGGGGTTCCAAGGGGAGGCGCGGCGGTACGTCGCCCCTTGGGTGTGGTCGCCACCGCGACGCCAAGCAGATAAACAAACGCTAAGCTGTTTGATAAGGTCAAAAACAAGGCACAAAAAAAGCTAAAAAAGTGACTCTTTTAGCTTTTTATTTTTACCGCTTAAATTAGTTATTAAAGCGATTAAATACCATCACCATCGGTATGCAAACCACACTCTCGTTGGCCAGCGCCAAAACGGGTATCTTCTTCAGTCATACCAAGTGTTAATGGTTTAGTGCTGTGTACATCACCCACTGATACATAGCCTTCATCCCAAAGTGGGTGGTAAGGCAAATTATGCTTGGTTAGGTATTCATGCACGTCTTTATTCGTCCAGTCTATAATTGGATGTACTTTATAACGGCCACGTAAGGTACTGACTACCGATAAACCTTCTCGGTGAGCTGACTGTTGACGACGAACACCTGAAAACCAGGTGTTTGCCTTAAGATCTGATAGACCTCGCTCAAGCGGTTCAACTTTATTACGGCGGTTATAGGCTTTCAACGTATCATCACTTTGTGCCCATTCTTCACCGTATTTAGCTTGTTGCCAAGCAGCACTTTCTTTCGCTTGATACACATGTAAGTTTAACTTTAGTCGATCGGTTAACTGCTCAATAAAGCGGTACGTCTCAGGAAACAAGTGACCCGTATCAGTAATTAATACCGGAATATTGCTATCTACCTGGGTAAGTAGGTGTAGCATCACCGCAGATTGAATGCCAAAGCTAGACGATAAGACAAATTCTCCCGGTAAGTTATCCATCGACCATTCTACTCTGGCAATAGGTGATTCTTTTTCAAGAGATTGATTCCACTCGCCTAACAAAGGGTTAGGAAAAGCTAGCTCTAAAGGTCTAGCAAGGCCTTTCTCTACCACGTCTGCTGAGGTATTAAGCATGATGGAAATCCCTAAAACTGACGATAACTTGCTCCACTATACCGACGCGAATAACAAAGTCACCAAAGGCTTCGCCTTCATTGCGCTCTGCTGACCAACGGGCACTTAAAGCATCAATTTCGCTCAGTACACCTGCTTCATCAACATTCTCTTTATATAGTTTTGGTACACGAGAGCCGGCTAAGTCACTACCTAAATACATATTGTACTTACCCGGACCTTTACCAATCAAACCTATTTCAGCAAGCATTGCGCGACCACAACCATTTGGACAACCAGTCACACGTAAAATAATGCTTTCATCTTTCAAGCCATTTTTAGCTAAAATAGCTTCAACATCGTCTACTAAGCCTGGTAAGTAACGCTCGGCTTCAGCCATGGCTAATGGACAAGTTGGGAAAGCAACACAAGCCATTGAGCTCTTACGCTGATTAGAAACACCATCATTAATTAAACCATGCTCACGAGCAAGCTGCTCAATTGCGGCTTTATCTGCTTCGGCAACACCGGCAACAATTAAGTTTTGGTTTGCGGTTAAGCGGAAGTCGCCTTGATGGATTTTGGCAATTTCACGCATACCGGTTTTTAATGTCTTACCGTCTAAATCTGCTCTAAGAGAATCAAGAATACGACCATTTTCGATAAACAAGGTTAAGTGATGTTTGCCATCAATACCGGCAACCCAACCAAAACTATCACCACGGGTGGTGAACTCGTATGGACGAGAATCGTTAAAGTTAATACCAGCACGGCGTTCTACTTCGGCTTTAAAGGTATCAACACCAACTCGGTCTAGGGTATATTTAGTTTTCGCATTTTTACGGTTAACACGATTACCCCAATCACGTTGCGTCGTAACAACCGCTTCGGCAATCGCTAAGGTATGTTCTTTCGGGATAAAACCAAAGTCATCAGCACAACGAGGGTAAGTTGCATTATCACCATGAGTCATGGCTAAGCCACCACCGACAAGTACGTTAAAGCCGATTAATTTACCGTCTTCACTAATGGCAACAAAGTTTAAGTCATTGGCATGAACGTCGATATCGTTATTCGGTGGAATAACTACGGTGGTTTTAAACTTACGTGGTAAATAGTTACTGCCTAAAATAGGCTCTACTACTTCACCTTCAGTTGTTTCAACACGTTCTTCATCTAGCCAAATTTCCGCGTAAGCACGCGTTTTTGGTAATAAATGTTCACTGAGTTTAGTGGCCCATTCATACGCTTCTTGATGTAATTCTGACTCAACCGGGTTAGAAGTACAAAGCACGTTACGGTTAACATCACCGGCAGTCGCAATGGAATCAAGGCCAATACTGTTAAGAGTTTGATGCATTAACTTAATGTTTGGCTTCAATACCCCGTGAAACTGAAAGGTTTGACGAGTGGTCAAACGAATGCTGCCATACGAGGTATAATCATCAGCAAACTTATCAATAGCTAACCATTGTGTTGGATTAATAATACCACCGGGTAACCGCGCTCTTAGCATGACATTATGTAATGGCTCTAATTTTTGCTTTTGACGTTCGGCGCGAATATCACGGTCATCTTGTTGATACATACCGTGAGTACGAATTAACTGTGAGTTATCGCTAGTGAAACCACCGGTCATTCTATTGGCTAAATCGTCAACAATAGTGCCACGCAAAAAATCTGATTCTGCTTTCATGCGTTCGTTATCGGCTTGTTTACCTTCAACAATCAATACAGGGTTTTCAACTTTGGTGAAATTGTTGCTCATTAGTAAACATCCTTCTGGTAACGCTTATTAGATCTAAGTGATTTTAAATAGTCTTCTGCTTGCTCGGCAGTTAATTTTCCGTGCTCTTGGATAATTTCGTTCAGGGTTTGGTGAACATCTTTAGCCATGCGATTAGCATCACCACAAATATATAGGTGTGCGCCACGTTCTAACCAGGAAAATACTTCAGCTGCTTGTTCTTTTAATCTGTCTTGCACATAGATTTTCTCGGCTTGGTCACGAGAAAAAGCGACGTCCATACGTGTTAACAAACCCGATTTTAAATAGTTCTGCCATTCAGTTTGGTATAAGAAGTCTTGAGTGAAAGTTTGATCACCAAAGAACATCCAGTTGTCGCCACCAGCATCACGCGCTTCACGTTCTTGCATAAAGGCTCTAAATGGCGCAACACCGGTACCAGGTCCAATCATGATCACAGGAGTATCGTCTGATTGTGGTAATCGGAAATTGTCATTATGTTCAACAAATACTCGTACTTTTTGACCTTCTTCTAAACGCTCGGTAAGAAAGCTTGAAGCGCCGCCAGTGCGTGTATCGCCATTGGCTTCATAACTTACCAAGCCAACGGTTAAATGTACTTCTTCTTCAACTTCAGCTTGCGCTGAAGCGATTGAATATAAACGTGGGGTGATTTTACGTAAAGCATCGACAAATTCTTGTGCATTAACGTCAGCTTTTGCCAAGTTCACCACATCAATAATTTGATGCTCGCCGGCAAATTCACGTGCTGTGTTTTTATCGCCAGCTACAGTAACTAATTTGCTGTCTTTAGAAGCTTGCGCCCAAAATTCAATAAATGATGGCGCCGTTTGGGTAATTTCTAATTGGCTGATTAGTGCAGCTTTAAGTGAAAACTCTTGTACTTCACCTGAAACTTTAAAACTAACTTTTTCATCGCCAGAGAAGTTAAGCTCAGTAAGCAATTTAGCCACAAGTGTCTCATCATTTTCAAACCAAACACCTAAAGCATCACCGACTTGATAAGTTAAACCAGATTCACCTAAATCAATTTCAATGTGACGAACATCTTTAGCTGAATCACGACCCGTAATTTTTTGACTTAGTGAGAACTCAGCTGACAATGGATTTTGCTTTGAATACTGACTTGCAGCACCTGCCGTTGGTAAATCAATAACAGTTGCTAAAGTTGCATCTGCTTGAGTTAATTCGTCTTTTAAGCTTTCAACTATGCTCAACGTCCAGCTTTCACTGTCACTATCGTAATCAACATCACAGTCAACACGTGGGGTAACTTGTTTAGCACCTAGCGCTTGTAAACGTTCATCAAAATCTTGACCTGTTTTACAGAAAAACTCATAGCTGCTGTCACCTAAGGCTAAAACACTGTAGCTTAGGTTAGGTAATTTAGGGGCTTTCTTGCCTAATAAGAATTCATGAAACTCAATGGCATCATCAGGTGGCTCGCCTTCACCATTTGTACTGGCTACAATTAATAGATGTGTTTCATTTTTTATTGCTTTAGCTTTATAGTCGGCAATGTTTTTAAGAACAACATTAATACCTGCCGCTTTAGCACTTTTTTCTAGCTGACCCGCGACACCTTTAGCATTACCGGTTTGCGAGGCATATAAAATAGTTAAGGTTTTGGCTACTACTGTGGCAGCAGCGGGGGCTGGTGCCAGCTGAGCATATTGGCCTTGCTCGCTTCTCGCTGCTAAATAACCACTTGCCCAAGCAAGTTGTAGTGATGAGTAATCAGCAACGCTTTGTTTTAGTGAAGCCAGTTGATTAGCATCTAAGGCACTACCATTGTTTGCTGAATTTGATGTATTTTGATTTAATAAGCGCTCTGGCAACATAACTATTTTCACCCATGACAATTGATGGGTGAAGAATAGACAAATTAGAGTAAGATCAAAAGGAATAGATAGCGATTTTTTATTCCAAAATGGAATATAGAATGATAAAAGGGTTTTAGTTGATGTCAATTGAAGTTAAGCAAAGGGTAAGTACCAACGTTATGTTACTAAACCGATTACAAAAAATGCATTGTTGTAGCTTTGCTCTTTTATTTTTATCAGCCATATATACTGATACCAGCTATGCATCAGAAAAAAAATCGGCCAATATCTACACCTATAAGTCTTCTGCCGGGGTAACGTCTTTCTCTGATATAGAACCTTTTGATGTCGCTTTCAGTCGTTATCGCTTTGATTGCTATGCCTGTCAAGTCGACTCCCTAATTGATTGGCGCCAAGCCAAGTTATATTTACAGCCTTATAAAAATGACATAAATCAAGCGGCATTAAAGCACGGTATTGATCCTGCCTTTGTCCGTGCTGTTATTCATGCTGAGTCTCATTTTAATCCACAGGCCATCTCTAAGCAGGGTGCCCAAGGGCTAATGCAGTTGATGCCGGCGACAGCTAGAGCATTAGGGGTGAAAAATTCCTTAAGTGCTCAACAGAATATTAATGGCGGTGTTAAGCATTTAGCACGTTTATTGAGAAAATATAACGGTAATAATAATCTTGCTGCGGCAGCCTATAATGCTGGCGAGGGTGCAGTTAAACGGCACGGAGGCATTCCACCTTACAAAGAGACGCAAGTCTATGTCGAGCGGGTTGGTATTTTACATTATAGATACGGGCGCTTCTCGCACGTGAGTAACTAATAGTAGCAATTAGAAAGGCCGTGGCTATTTATCTATAGTCACGGCCTTTTATTTTGCAATTAATGCGAGTTATTCTCTAAAAATGAACAATCGCACCGGCAAAGAAGCCGTCATAAGTTAAATCACTGTAGAAGTCATCTAAGTCATTTAACTCCATTTTCATGGTGCGATAACCTAAAGTTACGTCAAAATCTACCGCTAGGTTATCTAGAATGGAGTAACTTACGCCAATTTGAGCATCATAAATGGTTTGGTCGTCGTAGCTCATAAAGTTTGCTTCTGCAAAAACGTTTAAACCAGTAAAAGGCAAACCGATAATCGTTGAAAGATAAGCCATTGGGATAATGCCAGAAACATCTAAACCACTTTGCAGCATGGTAACTGGCTCAACAATATTGATAGTTGCATCTAGATCACGCGCCGTTAAACCAAAATCAAAGGATAATAAATCATTATCAAATACTTCGTAATAAAGGGTGTAATCAACAAAACTGGCATCAAGAGTAGTATCTAAGGTTGAATTCGCTTGGTAAGTAACGTTGTCAAATTTAAAGCTACTGGTAACTTGAGTACCGCCAATAGTATCTAGTGATGTTGATGCTATTTTAATATTAGGGATTAACGGAATTGGGTGTTCAAAAGCCACATAAAAGCTGCCTTGATTTTGGTCATCAAAATCAAATACTGTTTGGTTATCTAAACCTTCACCAAAACTACCACTTGCTTCATTCGCCCAAATTTGGCCACCAATGTACAAGCCTAATAAGGTATCAGCTTGCGCAGTAGCAGACATTAATACTGCAACGCTGGCGGCTAATAAAGTTTTTTTCATTTTGTTATCCTTTGGTTAAAAGTTCATTTAAATCAATTAATGCTGCATTGGCGCGAGAAATATAATTCGCCATAACTAATGAGTGATTGGCAAGCAGACCAAAGCCACTGCCGTTTAAAATCATCGGGCTCCATAATGATTCTTGGCTGGCTTCCAACTCACGAATAATTTGTTGTAAACTAATTTTGGCATTCTTATTCTCTAACACGCTATTAAAATCAATTTCAATGGCTCTAAGTAGTTGTAGTAATGCCCAAGTTGCTCCTCTGGCTTCATAGAAAACATCATCTATTTGCCACCAACTAGTTTTTAGCTGTAAATAAGAAACACCTTGGCTAGATTGCTCTGCGCGATTATCGCCGGCTAAATCGGTGTTAACTTGTTCACGACCAACACTTAAACTTAAACGGTGTGAGTAACTGCCGAGACGTTTTTGAACTTCGTCAAGATAAGCACGTAAGTTATCAGCGCGAGCGTAAAATTGTGCCTTATTGATGCCATTACTACTGACTAATGCCGTACGGTAAGCATAAAGCTGTTCGATTGCTTTGCCATATTCAGATTCAGCGCTTGGCATTGCCCAATTTTTACTATCGATATTAAAGCGTGGTTGCGCCTCTTTTAAATGTTGATTCACTAAGGATTGCGATTGTGAACGACTAAAATCTTTACGCATGACTAAGGCCATATCACGCACCATTTCTAAAACACCAAATTCCCATGCCGGCATATTATCTAAAAACAGTGACGGTGGCATGATGTCATTTGATAAGTAACCACCAGGTTTATTTAATAGCATTTCACTGACTTTTATTAAGGCAGTTGTGGTGGTGTAACCTACTACAGGAGCAACATTTTCAGCTTTGGCATCTTGTGTTACTTCAGAATGAATATTAATGGACGCAGGTTCACTACTCCAATAAACACCAACGCCGTATAGAATAAAAAAAATGCCGGTAAAAGCCCAGACAATAATTTTTGTAGAGATCATGGTTTTCATAGCCACTCCAAGGATAAATTGTTGGTTAT
>JALJPA010000290.1 GCA_022969215.1 Colwellia sp.
CTAGTGCCGCTGTTGCTTTTTGTTGATATTAACTATCAAGAATATAGCCAAGCGACATACGGGCTTAACCTAATGTAAGAGCCAGCAATTGTTGCCCTAGGCATTCCGCTTTATCAACATCTCAGACAGATAAAAGTTCATTGGCGAGAGATTATGTCTATTTTAGTTTTAGGTATTATTGTGGTGATAACAGTCAGTTTTATTATGGCAATGACCATTATTAAAGCCCCTGAGATAGCCATAGCTTTATCGCTTAAATCTGTGACTACTCCTATTGGTATTACTTTAACAGAGCAATTATCCGGAGATAGCTCAATCACTACTTTTGCGATTTTAATTGCTGGCCTATTTGGCGCTTTACTAGGGCCTGCTTGGCTGAGAACTATCGGGGTAAACTCAGCAAAAGCGCAAGGCTTGGCAATAGGTAGTGCTAGCCATGTTATTGGCACGGCGGTATTGGTGAGAGTGAGTGCTGAACATGGTGCATATAGCTCAGTTGCACTGATTTTATCCGCATTACTCACTGCACTAATCAGCCCTTGGTTAATACCGCTATTACTGCAATTATTTACCTAAACGTTTTTGATATTAGTCACTAGTAAGTGACAAATACGATCATCATTCATAATATGAATGGTGTTTATCATAAAGTACAATAATATCATCCAATGTAGCTAACCTAGGTCAACCGATAAAAAATAAATATATTTAACAATAACTTAACGATTAACATAATCAAAGCAATCTTACTCGACCTAGCTTTAGAGCCTTAAAGTACTATTGCCAGCAGTGATAATAAGCCATAGGATTATCATTAAGATTTATTTACCGCTCTTTTTCAAGATAATCATCCTAAAATGACCTTTGAATTAGAAGCTTTCATAGCAACATTCTTAATACTTTTAACAGCAAGTTTTGAAATAAGGCCAAGTAATAATGCCATCGACAGTAACCATAGAAAATTTAACCGTAAGCCAATGTCTTTTTGATTTTATTGAATATGAAGCATTACCTGGCACCGCCATTAGTTCAAGTCACTTTTGGCAGCAGTTTTCAAAAATAATTAATGACTTAAGTCCCGAAAATCAACAACTTTTAGTAAAGCGTGATGCTTTGCAAGCAAGCATAGATAATTACCACCAAGACAATAAGCCGCTTGATTTTTCGCATTATAAGCAATTTTTAACGGATATTAATTACCTTGTTTCCCCTGTAGATGACTTTAGTATCAATACTTCTAATGTTGATAATGAGCTAGCTCTTATGGCAGGGCCTCAACTTGTTGTGCCAATAATGAATGCTCGCTTTGCTTTAAACGCAGTAAATGCACGCTGGGGTAGTTTATATGATGCACTTTATGGCAGCGATGCCATCAGTTATGAAGATGGTGCCGAGGCAACTAAAGCCTATAATCCAATACGTGGTAAAAAGGTGGTCGCTTTTGCCAAAGCGCATTTAGATCAAGTACTGCCACTTGTTTCTGGTAGCCATACTCAAGCAGTTAGTTACCATTTAACCGAGCAACAATTGATGGTTACGTTAACTGACGGTCAACAAACCGCCTTAAAAGCACCGTCAGCTTTTATTGGCTTTACTGGCAGTATTAATAAGCCAGAGTCATTGATGTTTATTCATAATGGCTTACATCTAAGTTTAATGTTTAATGACAATAGTGTTATAGGTCAGCAAGATAACGCGGGCTTAAGTGACATAGTACTTGAGTCGGCTTTAACAACCATTATGGATTGTGAAGACTCAGTCGCTGCAGTAGATGGTGAAGATAAAGTATTAGCTTATCGTAATTGGTTAGGTTTAATGACAGGTAAGTTAACTGCCAAGCTAAACAAAAATGGTCAAACCATCACTCGTACCATGAACGATGATTTTAGCGTGCAAACACTAAATGGCGATACCGTGACCCTGAATGGTCGAAGTTTAATGTTCGTTCGTAATGTCGGCCATTTAATGACAAATAATGCCATTATCGATAGCCAGGGTAATGAAATACCCGAAGGCATACTCGATGCAATGATCACCTCTTTGGTGGCCTTGCATGACTTAAAAGGTAATGGCGAGTACTGTAACAGTAGTGAGGGTTCAATTTACATTGTTAAGCCAAAAATGCACGGTCCTGAGGAAGTGGCTTTTGCTGATACCTTATTCTCTCGAGTGGAAAAGGCTTTGTCATTACCAAGCAATTCCATAAAAATGGGTATTATGGATGAAGAAAGACGAACCAGTGTCAATTTAAAGAATTGTATTTATGCCGCCAAAGATCGCGTGGTATTTATCAACACCGGCTTTTTAGACAGAACCGGCGATGAAATTCATACCTCTATGATGGCCGGTGCTATGGCAAGAAAAGCGGATATAAAACTAACGCCGTGGATTGGCGCCTATGAAGATAACAATGTTGATGTCGGACTTGCTTGCGGCTTTAGCCAAAAGGCGCAAATTGGTAAAGGTATGTGGCCCATTCCCGATCAAATGTCGAACATGTTAGCTACTAAAATAAATCATGTCGAGGCCGGTGCAAATACAGCATGGGTACCTTCACCTACTGCAGCAACCCTACATGCTCTGCATTATCACAGGGTAAATGTATTTGCTTTACAAAAACAACTGAGTCAGCGTAAAGCCGCCAACATCGACGATATTTTAACCATTCCACTTGCAGAAAATACTAACTGGAGTGTGGCTGAAATTACTGCAGAGCTAGACAATAATTGCCAAGGAATTTTAGGTTATGTAGTACGCTGGATAGATGACGGTGTCGGATGTTCTAAGGTACCCGATATAAATAATGTCGGCTTGATGGAAGATAGAGCAACCTTACGAATTTCCAGTCAACATATTGCTAATTGGCTGACACATAACATTTGTACTACTGAACAGGTACAAGCAAGTTTAGAGAAAATGGCCCGTATTGTTGATAAGCAAAATGCAAGTGATACTAGCTATCAAGCGATGAGCGATGACTTTAGCCATAGTATTGCTTTTAAAGCCGCTTCCGCTTTGATATTTAAAGGTGCTAAGCAGCCTAATGGTTATACCGAGCCTTTACTGCATCAATATCGTTTGGAAAAAAAACGTCAACTAAGTTAACTCATAAGCTTAGTTAAGCTCTCAGTTAAACGCTTAACTAAGCTCTAACTAAAATATAGATATAGGTGAAGTTAGCAGCTGTCGTTAAGTTGAAAAATTCAGCCGATAAACTTAAAAACAAGCAACACTGGCATTATGGTTACATCAACTATAATGCCAGTGTTGTTTTATATTTGCCCCCTTCGGCGGAAGTTAGGGGGATTAGATTATACCAATTCCACTAGTTATTGCCCACTTAGCCCAAGACTACGTTGCTCTCAATCCCAATAGCAAGCTATTGGTCAATCGAATGCCTTGTCCTGAAATATTTTCCCCAAGCACAACAAGATCACAAACTTAATGAAAATAGTATTAGTCTAATAAATTTTATTGTTACTATTTCAAATAATTTGAAATATTTATCAGCGGTAACTGTTCTATTTAAAAGCCTGTTTGGATAAAATAACTGCCAACATTACGATGGAACGACTCTTTTAGAGGCTTTTGCTATCTACCGTGTGAAAGAAGCAACTTATCTCAACTTGCTAGCTTAATAATCAAACAACCAGTAAAGTAACATTTGTAACAATTGAGTAATCGTAAATAATAGATAAAACTCAGCAGTAGAGTGCAACCAGGATAGAAGTAGCACACTACTTAACCTATATATGGACAAGACTAAAGGGATACAGGCAATGAAATCAATTAAATTACTATTAGTTAGTTTTACTCTCACATTCGTAACATTGATCAATATTACGCCTGCACTTGCCACGCCTTCAGTTGAAATACAGTATTTAAATGTTAATCATGTTTTAAGTCACCCATACAATAACTATAATATTATCAATTTAGTAGAAAAAAAATCTAGCACACTAACCAGTCAATACAGTAATAATTTTTCTACTGGCTTAATTCTGTCAAACCCAGCGATATTAACAGAAGAAAACTCACGGTTAACCATGAATGTTGTCAATAAATCTAATGAGTTTTTTAATAGCGCCATGGTCTTTAGTGACAAGCTAAACCAATTTATTTCATACTTTACCAGCCCTGTTAAAGGAAATACCGCTGAACAGCTAGAGTCTGCATCGGCAAACAAAGTAATAAAGGCAAAGTGTAAGAGCCGGAAAAGCTATAGTTTATAGCCCTAAATGGCATCCCCCCATCAACACAATATTGATAAATAGCCCAACCCTGCTCCTCTTCATCACTATTTACTTTGCCACTACCTCTACTTAAATAAAAGTAACTAAGAATACTCCCTAGCGGCATTTTGCGTTACTCTGCTATATCAATTTTTATAGCTTGCCTTATCCATGAATAAAATAAAAAAAATACTCACTGGCTTCTTACTTATCAGTTTATTAGTGTTAGCAACGGCATTAACTTGGCTTTACAGTAAAGTTGATAGCGCCCTACCACTGCTAGACGGGAAAAAGACAGTCTTTGGTTTAACTAAGACAGCAATAATTGAGCGAGATAAGCAGGGTATTGCCACGATAAAAGCTCAAAGCAGAGCAGACATTGCTGTAGCACTCGGATTTGTTCATGCACAAGAACGATTCTTTCAGATGGATCTGTTAAGACGAAACTCAGCCGGAGAATTGGCAAGCCTATTCGGCCCTATAGCACTGGATTATGATAAATCAATCCGTAAACATCGCTTTCGTGATCGCGC
>JALJPA010000291.1 GCA_022969215.1 Colwellia sp.
TTGATAACATCCATCACTAAGTCGCCACGGGCAACATGGGTAACATTAAAGCCTTGTTCGCTTAAATATTCACAGACCCAATCAGCAAGGCTAATATCATCTTCTACCAATAAAATATTGTGCATTTAATTTTTCCTACCAATGTATCTAGCTACACCATTTGCCTTTATTAAAACAGTCGCCAGCGACGTTTACGGGTGGTGTTTTTATGTTGCCAGCTAACTTCGACTTTCGTCTCGGCGATGACTTTATTATCACTTACAGTACGTAGCTGATAGTTAATGCTCTTGTTAGATTCAAACTCAATTTTTATTTGCACCTTATTATTGTTTTGCCAACAACCTAGCTGCTTATTATTACCTTCTTGATACAAGCAAAAACTTTGCTTGTCTGATGACTGCCATTGTAATTCTACCGTAGCAAAACAATCTCGGCCTTGCCTTAAGGTGACACATTGTTCGGGCAGGGCAGTAAATGTTACTTCGGCATTATTAACCGTTTTGACCTCATTAGCATTTACTTGTTCAGCTAGGAGTAAGCTGCAGAGTAATATAAATTGTACTTTGAACTGTACTTTGAACTGTACTTTTACCTGTGACATGGCAATTCCTTTGCCAACATTAAAATACATACAGCACTCCAAGCATCACTTGGGTTACCTGGTTAGTATCAACCAAGGGGCTTTTTTTTACATTACTGGAATAAAGGCTATGGGTTATGCCTGCATTAAAAGACCAACTTGCCGATAAAGGGTGTTGCGCATAAAATTCAACTTGGCCTCTCAAGCCGCCTTTAGCGGTATATTTGGGTCTATTTTCGTTTACTTCATCACTGCCAACGCCAATATAATAATCAACAATATCTTGGCTAAAGTAAGTTAAGCCAGCGCCAAAATAAATATCCCAATTTCGGTAGGGTAATAAATAGCTGTAAAAGCTATCAATAATTACGCCTCTTACACTTTTATCAAACTCATCATCTCCTGAAGTAGTAGCTGCAAGGTCCAAGGTAAATAAAGAGTTTTCAAAGTATTGAGAGTAGCGCAAGGCTATACCTAGTGTCACATTACGCTCTCTTAACCCAGCTAATAATTTTTCATCACCACTGCTATATTCTATTTCTGCTGCCGGGTCATAACCTTGCATATAAGCTTTGGCAATAACATCAAGTTGCCAATTTTGTTCAACTACTAGTTGATAACCAAATTCTGTACCGCCAAGTAACGCATTGGAGCGTCTTTGATTGGTTTGTAAAAAAAATCCTTTGTAAGATATGTCAAACAACAACCCTGGCATAAAGTAATGTAATAATTCATCTTGCTCGATGCCAGCAATAATTGTCGGGTCATAAACTAAAGAGAAATCAAGTGCAAATTGCCATTCAAACTCATCTTTGAGTATTGGTTTGTTGGCGTTATATTCTTGCTCTGCGCTAAGTTCTAAGCTAGCACTGTGCTCCAAGTTCTCACTAGTTTCTTTTGCATAACTTAACGAGTTAAACATCAATAAGAAAAGGGCAACTAGCCAGCTTAAGCCGTGATTATATATTCGTTTGGTATTATTTTTTTTAAAGGCCATAGCAGAGCACAAAGTAAATTTACAAAAGGTAACTATATGTTACCACTTTGTAAATGTTACTTGCGCTTAGCCGAGCAAATTTATTGTTTAAAAAGTGTAAGTAAAGTTAAACAACTTGAGAAAAAATTCTAAAACGTCATTTTTAAACCAACATAAGGGAAAATACCCATATCTTCCTCACCGCTAATATTAAACTCGGTTAAGCTATCACCGTCTTCTGGCTCATAGTAATAACCAGAAACGTTCTTTTGTGCCATGGCATTGATAACAGCCCAGGTCCATTGTGCGTCATAACCCCAATAAGTCGTTTTATAGTTCGCTTCAAGATCTAAACGATGGTAAACAGGTAAAGTTTTTGCGTTTAATTCACCATACTCGGGTAAGAAATGATCGTCATAATCAGGGTTATCTCTTAAACCAATAATAGGGGTATATTTAGCACCACTACGCAAAGTAAATCGTAAACCAAAATCCCAACGTTCATTTAATTGGTAGTTAACGACAACGTTAGCCACCATAGGAGTATCTAAATAATAATCGCTAGTAATATTGGTTAAATCATCGATGCGTTCACTTCGTGACCAACTTAATGATGCCCAGCCAAACCAACCACTTTCTCGTTCTCGTCTCACTAACCACTCAACCCCTTGGGCATTGCCTGAGGTATCCGCGGTATAATGTAAATCTTCAGTTGTGTCTTTAAAAATCGATAGTTCGTCAGTTGAACGGGCTAAGTCACTCAGTTCTTTATGATAAATATCTACTGAGGTAAACCACAAGCCATTTAGATCATAGTCAAAACCTAAAGAGTAGTGTGTTGCTTTGGGAGATTCAATTTTAGGGTTACCTAATTTTTTTATTGCGGTATCGACATCAGGAAAACGGCTATAAGTACCCGCTTTGCCTTTAATGGTTAAGCTGTCAGTCGCATGCCAGTTAAGGGCGAATCGTGGATGAACAAAACTTTGCTCAGTATAGTCGTTACGTTCAGCGCGTACACCTACTACTAACTGCCAGTCATCGTTTATATCCCAAGTTTCATCTAGGTAAACTGCAATATCTTGATCGCTAAGGGTTGCCGTATCTTGAATCCGTTCGCCTTTGAATTGGCGGCAATCACTATCAAACTCGGTACAATAATAAGGAATGATATCAAAACTGTAATCTACATCGGTTTTACTGTAGTCAATGCCAAAACCTAACTTATGGTTTTCGAGCCAAGCCAGTTGATAAAAGAACCGCAAGTTATAACTTTCATTCGAGACATTAGTGAATTGACCTTGGCCAAATTTATTATCGGTTTCTTTAACATTATGACCAACGACAAGGTGCATCATTTTATGATCATCGCCATAATATTGCCAAGAGATACTTTGGCTATCAAAACGTGTGCTTATTTTTAAGTCGCCAATGCTATCGGGATCGATGCGGCCTTCCTCTGATCTTTCGGAAATATTTACCCCCCCAGAATCACTTGCACCCGAAGCACTAAAGGTAAGCTTGTGCTCATCACCAATAAGCCATTGATATTTCGCTTGATAATCATCACTTATCGGCGCTTTAAAAATAGTATAACCTTCGTCGTCTTCTTCGTCGTCCTCAGGTAAAAACAAATGAATTTGGCTGCGGCGATAAGAAAGATAAAAAGCAGAATTTTCCGTCACCGAACCTTCAGCTAGAATACCGCTTTTCAACATGCTTAAATCTACTGTGGTTTCAATGTCTTGATGACGAGGATCGCGTAAGTGCACATCAAAAATACCACCAGTGGCATTACCAAACTCACTACCAAATGCGGCCGGGTAAAGGCTAAAGTCTCGAATAAGATTCTCATTAAAAATACTGTCGCCAAATAGATGAAAAATATATCCTGCCGGCATGTCATCAATATAAAAGGCGTTATCATCAGGCGATGAACCACGCACTGCCGGTGAGCCAGTGTCGCCGCCGGCATAAACAATGCCGGGTAAGCTATAAACGGCGCTTAATGGGTCATTACCAATACCGGCAACACTCATTAATTGTTCTGTTTTTTCTGTCATCTCACTGTTAGCTTGATTGCGGCGTCCGTTAACTTCTATCACTTCAATTTCTTTTTCAGTTGAGGCTTCCGTCACGGCCGCTATTGCCATTTCCGGCAAGGCACAAGTAAGCAGTAAGAGTGAGCTTGCCATGCGAGTGGCTAGTGTTGTTTTCATCAGTGGCTATCCCTGTCGTTTACTAAATTGTTACAGATGTTTGTTATGGGCTAATTTTGCCGTACACGGGTGTGTTAATCAGTAACCTAAGTGTCGAAAAAATGTCAGCCAATTGTTAGAAAGTGTCAGTTATCACTGATTTATTGTTCTAGCTCATAATGCGGTTGGCATTGCATTGACTTGTGAAAGCTTTCCATTACTATCTGAACATATAACGCGGCCAACAGTCATTCTAGGTAAATTTTATGTCAAATATCAGCACAAATATCAACTCAAAAAAGGCAGGAAAGCCCAGTAAAAAAAGTGAGGAAAGCCAAAAAAATAAAGTTAAAAAAATTAACTTTCACTGGCAAGATCCCTTACTACTTGATTCTCTGCTGAGCGAAGAGGAACGCATGCTGCGCGATACGGCTCAGCAATATTGCCAAGAAAAGCTGATGCCACGTATTTTATTAGCTAATCGCCATGAAAAGTTTGATGTTGAAATTATGAGGGAATTTGGCGCACTTGGTTTACTGGGCGCAACCATTGAAGAGAAATACGGTTGTGCCGGTATTAACTATGTTAGCTATGGTTTAATTGCGCGTGAAGTTGAGCGGGTTGATAGTGGTTATCGCAGTGCTATGAGTGTGCAATCCTCATTGGTTATGCATCCAATCCATGCTTATGGCAGTGAAGAACAAAAAATGAAATACTTGCCTAAGTTGGCAACCGGTGAGTATATCGGTTGCTTCGGCTTAACTGAGCCAAATTCAGGTTCAGATCCCGCCAGTATGGTGACGAAAGCGGTTTCGGTTGACGGTGGTTATCAACTTAACGGCAGTAAAATGTGGATCACTAATTCCCCCATTGCCGATGTCTTTATTGTTTGGGCCAAGCTTGCCGGCGTCATTAAAGGCTTTATTCTTGAAAAAAACATGCCTGGTTTATCAGCACCAAAAATTGATGGTAAATTCTCGCTGCG
>JALJPA010000292.1 GCA_022969215.1 Colwellia sp.
GCGAATGTACAGGGTGACTTTCCGGAATAGTGGCAATCTTTATTGCTAAGTCTGTTAGTTTATCAAGCTCTATTGCTTTATCGTAATCATCATCCCATTCATGACCAAGATAAGGAGTCCAGTCAACAGAGTGCTCTGTCATAGGACGCCATTGCTCAACGGTACACTGACCTTCATCAAGCAATTTACGGTAATAAGCAGTTAGCTCATCAACTTTAGCTTGCGTCAAGCTGCCTTCTGCGGCCAATTTTTCTGCGTATAATTGTCGTGGCGTAGGATGCTTTTTAATGATTTTATACATCATTGGCTGTGTAGCACTTGGCTCATCAGCTTCATTATGTCCATGACGGCGATAACAAACTAAATCGATAACCACGTCACGTTTAAATTCATTACGGTAATCAAGGGCGATTTGGGTTACTAAAATAACCGCTTCTGGATCATCACCATTTACATGTAAAATTGGCGCCTGTACCATTTTAGCAATTTCAGTACAGTATTCACCTGAGCGGGTATCTTCCGCTATTGAAGTAGTAAAGCCAACTTGGTTGTTTACCACGATGCGTACCGTACCGCCCACTTTAAATGCACGCGCTTGCGACATGTTAAAAGTTTCTTGTACTACACCTTGACCGGCAATAGCCGAATCACCATGAATGGTAATAGGTAATACTAAATCACCTTGGTCACCTTCAACACCGCCGCGTCTATCTTGTCTCGCTCTTACCGAGCCAATAACAACAGGATTAACAATTTCAAGATGCGAAGGGTTAAACGCTAGGGCTAAATGAACATTACCGCCAGGAGTAACAAAATCTGAAGAATAACCTTGATGGTATTTCACATCACCCGAGCTTGATATTTCATCATGTTTACCGGCAAACTCATCAAATAACTTTGATGGATTTTTACCCATAACATTAACCAATACATTTAAACGACCGCGATGTGCCATGCCCATAACCACTTCTTTAGTGCCAGCAGTACCAGCGCGAGTGATTAATTCTTTAAGCATGGGAACGAGTGCATCACCACCTTCTAATGAAAAGCGTTTTGCACCTGGGAATTTCGCCCCTAGATATTTCTCTAAACCATCAGCAGCAATCAAACCTTTAAAGATTTCGGTCTTTTCATCAACGCTCAAATTAGCCTGTGACTGAACTGATTCAAGACGTTGTTGTATCCAACGTTTCTCATCAGTTGAGGTCATATGCATATATTCAGCGCCAATAGAACCACAATAGGTAGCTTTTAAGGTTTTGAATAACTCACCTAACTTCATGGTCTCTTTGCCAACAGCAAATGAGCCTAAATTAAATTCTTTATCAAAGTCGTTCTCTGATAAGTCATGATGCGATAATTGCAAATCACGAACTTTATCACGCTGCCATAAACCCAAAGGATCTAAATTAGCATTTTGATGACCGCGGAATCTAAAAGCATTAATAAGTTGTAATACTTTTACCTGTTTAGCATCGCCACCGGAAACAACAACTTGTTTTTGGGTTTGTTTTGCTAAGGCTTTAAATTCATCACGGATAGCACTGTGGCGGTATTCCACCTCACTGCCTTCGACTTTAGGGAGTTGACCGAAGATTTCTTGCCATTCTGTTGATACAGAGGCGGAGTTATCTAGGTATGATTCGTACAATTCTTCGATATAAACGATGTTGCCACCGTTTAAGTGGGAAGACTCTAGCCAAGCCTTCATTACACCTTCTGGCATTGCCTTGTTCCTTTGCTGGGGGTAAAGCAATTAAAATTTATAACCATTGTAAGTTCAAAATAAACCTAAACGGTTACGCTAAAAACATATTTAATTTAACAGGGTATTCCATTTAAAAGCTAAACGAACAGTTTAACTGAAAAGTATAATACCCTGTTTATTCTTGCATATAAATCAATAAAGTAAACTTAGACTAAAGCCGTAGTTAAAGTAACTTTAGCTAAGCTTAAATGTTATTAAACCGCGCGGTTTAATAACATTGATTTAATATGACCAATAGCTTTGGTTGGGTTTAATCCTTTTGGACAAACATCAACACAGTTCATAATACCGTGACAACGGAATACGCTATAGGCATCTTGTAAATCATCTAAACGCTCTTCTGTGGCAGTATCACGACTATCAATTAAGAAGCGATAAGCATGCAACAAACCTGCTGGACCGATAAACTTATCCGGGTTCCACCAAAATGAAGGACATGAAGTTGAACAACATGCACATAAAATACACTCGTAAAGACCGTCTAATTTTTCACGCTCTTCAATTGATTGTATGTTTTCACGCGCAGCGGGTTGAGCATCGTTGATCAAGTATGGTTTAATTTTTTCATATTGCTGATAAAATTGTGTCATATCAATAATCAAGTCACGCACTACCGGTAAACCAGGTAGTGGACGTAAAACGATAGTTTTCGCTTTCAACTCTGATAACGGCGTAATACAAGCCAAACCATTTTTACCATTCATGTTTAAACCGTCAGAGCCACATACACCCTCACGACATGAACGACGGAATGATAAGGTTGCGTCTTCTTCTTTTAAAAGAATAAGCGCATCAAGAATCATCATGTCAGAGCCTTCAGGCACTTCCAGCTGATAATCTTTCATGTATGGCTTAGCGTCTACATCAGGATTGTAGCGGTAAATCGAAAAATTTTGTTTCATCGTATATTTCCTACAATTAAGTCCTTAGTAAACACGTGCTTTCGGTGGGAAAGCTTCGCGGTGAACAGGTTTCATATTAACAGCACGTTTTGACATTGCTTCAGTTTCAGGTGTGTAAACTGAGTGACATAACCAGTTTACATCATCACGTTCAGTGAAATCTTGACGAGCATGAGCACCTCGAGATTCCGTACGGAAGTTCGCTGCTTTTGCTGAACAAAATGCCGTTTCCATTAAGTTATCTAACTCTAAACACTCAATACGTTGAGTATTAAACTCAGAAGACTTGTCATCTAAACGTGCAACTTTAAGACGATCTCGAAGCTCAGTTAATTCAGTCATGCCTTTAGCCATGGCTTCTCCTTCTCGGAAAACCCCAAAGTTCATTTGCATACACTGTTGTAAATCTTTACGAATTTGTACTGGGTCTTCACCTTTAGTAGATGACTCCCAACGATTAGTACGAGCAAGTGACGCTTCTAAATCAGACTCAGAGGCATCAGTGCCTGATTGAGTTTCATTTAAGTAAGTACCTAAGAAGTTACCTGCAGCGCGGCCAAATACCACTAAATCAAGTAATGAGTTACCACCTAAGCGGTTAGCTCCATGCACAGATACACAAGCAATTTCACCTACGGCAAATAAACCTTCAACGATAGTTTCTTTACCATCAGTACCAATGTTAAGTGCTTGACCATTAACGTTAGTCGGTACACCACCCATTTGATAATGACAGGTAGGAATGACTGGAATTGGCTCTTCTGCTGGATCAACATGAGCAAAGGTCTTAGATAATTCACAAACACCAGGTAAACGTTTGTATAAGGTTTCGCGACCTAAGTGATCAAGTTTTAACTTAATGTGAGGACCGTATTGAGGATGGTCACAACCACGACCTTCACGAATCTCTGTCATCATTGAACGAGCAACAACATCACGACCCGCTAAATCTTTTGCGTTTGGCGCGTAACGTTCCATGAAGCGTTCGCCGTCTTTGTTAAGTAGATAACCACCTTCACCACGACAACCTTCAGTAACTAATACACCCGCACCCGCTATACCGGTTGGGTGGAACTGCCACATTTCCATGTCTTGCATTTGAATGCCGGCACGAAGTGACATACCAACACCATCACCAGTATTAATGTGAGCATTAGTAGTTGAAGCGAAGATACGACCAGCACCACCAGTAGCAAGTACAGTAGCACGGGCTTTAAAGTAAACAATCTCACCGGTTTCGATACAAATAGCGGTAGTACCAACAACGGCACCGTCACTATTTTTAACTAAATCTAAAGCATACCATTCAGAGTAAACGTTAGTTTTGTTTTTAACATTTTGCTGGTACAAACAATGTAGCAGCGCATGGCCGGTACGGTCAGCAGCAGCTGCAGTACGTGCCGCTTGCTCACCACCAAAGTTTTTAGACTGGCCACCAAAAGGACGTTGGTAAATTTTACCATCTTCGGTGCGAGAAAAAGGTAAACCCATTTTCTCTAGTTCAATGACAGATTCAGGACCTACTTTGCACATGTATTCAATAGCGTCTTGGTCACCGATATAATCAGAGCCTTTAACGGTATCGTACATATGTTGTTCCCAGTGATCTTCATGGGCATTACCTAAAGCAACGGTAATACCACCTTGAGCAGATACTGTATGAGAACGAGTTGGAAATACTTTAGAAATCAAGGCACAAGATTTGCCTGATTCAGAAATTGCTAATGCAGCGCGCATACCTGCGCCGCCTGCGCCAATAACTATGGCGTCAAATTCACGAATTGGAACGCTCACTTATACACCCCACACGGTTAAAAAGCCAAACACTAGGTAGGCTAATAAGATAACTGAAAATACAAATTGCAAAGCACCGCGTAAAAACGCTGGTTTAACGTAATCTGACAATACTTGCCATACGCCAATTTTCGCGTGAGTAAGCAAAGCTAACAATGATACAATTGTCGCTACTTTAACGCTGATACATGCAAAAAAACCTTGCCATAGCTCA
>JALJPA010000293.1 GCA_022969215.1 Colwellia sp.
ACTAAGCACAACAATAAGTACAGTTACCCCTAAAGCAATACCAATGGTAGAAGAAGCAGATATAAAAGCTGAAAAACCATTGCCGTGTCGACTGCGCACATAACGCCAACCTAAAAAGATACTTAACGGTTTAAACATGTTTTTCACTTACTTGTGGAATATTTTGACTTAATTCACTGGTAGCATTATCTATAATTAGTGCTTCATTGCTCTCATCTAACCAAGGTGATATTTGACCCTGCACTAATTTCACTTGCCTATCCATGCGACTCGCCAAGACTAAATCATGGGTCACAATAACAAAACTAGTCTGAGCAGTCTTATTCAAACTGCGGATCAGTTGATAAATTTGCTCTGCGGTATCGCTATCTAAATTACCCGTTGGTTCATCTGCTAACACTAAGGACGGCTTGGTAACTAATGCGCGAGCAATCGCCACACGTTGACGTTCGCCGCCAGATAATTGTGAAGGTCGGTAATCAATTCTGTGGCTTAAGCCAACCTGATCAAGCATGTTTTTTGCGGCTAACAGTGCTTGCTTGGGTTTTTCACCTCGGATCATTAATGGCATAGCAACATTTTCTTGCGCGGTAAATTCCATCATTAAATGGTGAAATTGATAAATAAAGCCAATATGCTGATTTCTAAATTTGGCTCTTTCTTTATCAGATAATTGATGAATATCAATACCATTGATAAGCACCTTGCCTGAGCTTGGTGTATCTAAAGCGCCAGCAAGGTGTAAGAAGGTACTTTTTCCACAACCAGAGCTACCAACGACAGCAATAAGCTCTCCTTTATCAACACTGAGCTCTAAGTTTTTTAATACCTTAGTTTCAATATCACCTTGTTTATATGACTTAGTTAGCTGACAACACTGTAATACTTTACTCATTAATATAGACCTTATTCATTTCGTAGCACCTGTGCTGGCTGGGTTGTCGAAGCTTGGTATGCGGGATAAAGCGTGGCAAGAAAACTCATGATGAGTGCGGAGAAAATAATAGTTAGCACATCAAGCCACTCAAGCTTTACCGGTAAATCTTGCATGCCAAAGCCAAATAAATTAACACCGACCACCTGCATTATATCGTTCAGATTAAGGGCTAGAATCAGTCCAAGCAGGCCGCCAAGGGTAACGCCCCACAAACCATTCACCATACCCTGAGTAATAAAAATTTTAATGACATCAATACGTGCTAAACCTAATGTTTGCAATATGCCTATTTCAGCCTGTTTTTCAACAACAACCATCACCAGTGCCGAAACAATATTAAAAGTGGCAACGGCAATAATTAAACTCAGCATGAGCCACATCATATTTTTTTCCATTTTTACCGCTGAAAATAATGCCCCTTGGCTTTCATCCCAAGTGCTAAAACTAACAGAATGCAGTGGATTGTTTTGCTGGGTATTTTGTTGTGAGTCTTTTTGCTTTTGTTCAAGTGTTGTTACTACACGCTTGGCATTAAAAGCATCATCCAAATAAAGGCGTAACTTATCAATACCATCACCCTTTCGCCTTAGCAATTTCGCGCCATAGCGGCTGTCCACATAAACCATGGCATCATCAACTTGTGAGCCAATATGAAAAATACCGGCGACGTTAAACACACGCTGTACGGGAATACGCCCCATTGGGGTAAAGACACTTTTATTCGGTAGTACCAGCCGAACTTCATCACCTAAGGAAACTTGTAACTTGTTGGCTAGCGCCTGCCCTATTACCACTGAGTAACTTTGTTTTGACAGGTTTTCCAGACTGCCCGCAACCATATGGCTGTTGATAATATTTGATTGT
Organism: Colwellia sp.; assembly: GCA_022969215.1. Lineage (GTDB taxonomy): Bacteria > Pseudomonadota > Gammaproteobacteria > Enterobacterales > Alteromonadaceae > Colwellia. The sequence continues at coordinate 1,802 of JALJPA010000293.1, forward strand.
TCAAACTTAGGCATTATCCCTTGTACAAGCACACCTTGCAGTCCATTGGGTGACTGAATTAACGCTTCACTTTCGAGAAAAGGCGTCACTTGCAGCACATGAGGTTGGCTAAGTAACTCTTCTCGTAAAGCGAGCCAGCTAGGCTCATGTGGGGTACGAGTCTCTTTAATAGCCTCTTTGTTAGGCTCATTATTAGATAAGTCACTGACAATTACGTGGGGAACTATACCTAATATGCGTTTTTTCAATTCGCCTTCAAAACCATTCATCACGGAGACTACGGTAATAAGAGCCGCTACTCCTAATAAAATACCGACAGTGGAAAAGAAAGTAATAAAAGAAACAAAGCCGGTAGGGCTTTTACTACGACTATAGCGCAGTCCGATGAAGATACTAATAGGTTGAAACATTGAGGTATTATTATATCTGGTACTGATTTAGAATGTTCTGTAGCATAACACAATCACTAAACTTGTCTGAAACAAATAGCCCCAGACAATTAAAGTTACAATTTTCTGTTATAAGTTCAGCGAATGAATTACTTTATAAACTTTTACCCTATTTATGAAAACCACTCTCTTATAAATGGAAACTACACGCCATGACTACTCTTTCCCTTGAACAAAAATTAGTCCAATATCATGAGTTTTTTGCCATTGAACATGACTTCTCGGTAAACATTACCCCCATAGACAAAGATCAAGCCAGTAGCTTTGAAGGATTTATGGCAAAAATGCCGATGCCTTTTAAGCTGGCAACTGAAATGAACTCAATAGACCAATCGGCTTTTCGTTCATTGCAAAGCTTAGGAAGTAGCGCTAGCCAACTAGTTAGCTTCCTTAACCAACAATCACAAAAAATTGATTTATTGGTTGGCTATATCCTGAGTCAGCAAGATGAAATACAACATAGGCATCAAGGGGTGAAATTTGGTGGTGGCGGCATAAAATTTATCGCAGCAACGGCATTTGATGTCGGCCAATTACTTGAGCTAAAAATATTTTTAATTGAAAATAATTCTGCTATTTATTGCTACGGTGAGGTAATCGCGGTCGAGTCAGCTAACAAACTGTTTGCTTACAAGGTAACTTTTCATTTTATTCGCGAAGAAGATAGAGAAATATTAGTGCGTACCAGCTTACATGAGCAATCGAAGCAATTACAAAAGCTGGCAAAATTACGTAAACAAGAAAGTGAGCGGTAAATTAAACACAAATTCTATTAATGGTCTGCTCTACTTCTTTTGACGTTTGTTGCTGTTGCTCTGCATGCGCAGCAACAGAATTTAGACCACTGTTAATATCATGACTTAAAGACACCACAGCTAACATAGTGTCATTAATAGATGACGTAGCACTTTGTTGCGCCAAGGTAGTGCTGGCAATTTGTGATGTTAAGTTATCGACATCTTGAAAAGCATAACCAATCTGCTCTAATGCACTAACAACCTCAGCGGAATAATTTAAAGAGTCTTGCGTTAACTTATGCCCTTTACTCATACTGTTGACGGCATTTGTTGTTTTAGCTTGTAACCCTTCAACCATAGCTTGTATTTCTACCGTTGATTCTTGAGTCCGATGTGCCAATGCACGAACTTCATCGGCAACAACGGCAAAACCTCGGCCTTGGTCTCCAGCACGAGCCGCTTCAATTGCGGCATTTAAGGCAAGTAAGTTTGTTTGCTCGGCAATACCTCTAATGACATCTAAGACCGAGCCTATACGGGCACTCTCCTCTTGCAACAAAGCCAGCTCCTTGGCCATATTCCCCACTTCGCTAGCAACCGCTTCAATAGTTTCTTGACTGGTATTAGAAGAGTTAACGCCTTTTGCCAATATTTCCATAACTGAACTGGTGGTCTCACTGACTTGTTCAGCGCTTTTTGATAAACTCGACGAGGTATTGGTAACGTCCTCAATAGACTCTGCCATTTGCGAAATTTGTTCGGTTGATTTTTCCACCAGCGCTACAGAGTCAGACATTTGCAAAGACAATGAAGTCGAGCCTTGCCTTAACACTTCTGACTCTTGTCTAATAACGTTAACCACATCAGCCAAGTCGACAATAAAATGACTGAGGTCATTGGTTACTTGGGCAAGATCGTCATTAGCCGGATCTTTTAATGGCTCTGATGGCGCTTCTTCAATACTGACAACCATATCAAGATAAGCTTTTAGTCGAACTAAACGCTTGGTTAGCATTTGATTGAAAAAGAAGTAGCTAACCAGACTTTGCAAGATAACTAAAGCTGTGAAAATTACCGCTAGGGTAAATTTACTAACTGTATCGCTAATAAAAAACAGGCCGAAAATAAAAGCTAAGCCAATCGCTAAATTGGGTAGCAGGAGCTTTGTCGATAACTTACTTAGCATACTATTTTCTCTTATATTTTTTATTGCAATGTACACTCGGAGTTTTATACCAAGTATTTTATATAATAGAATAAATTACCTGTATAGCATTATTTTTGCTAGTATTTTCATCAAAGTTATCAAAAAGGATTATTAGTATAGATGTCATTAATAGAAATTATTATTACAGCGCTTGCTCTGGGTATTATCGTTGGCGGTATTTATGTATTAAAAAAGTCGGCCCGAAAGTTTAATTTAACGCCAGAGCAACTTAAAAAGATAAAACAGCGCAATGAAATGCTTGATAAAGAAGAGCAGGAAGAAAAAACAAAATAGCGACATAATCACATAACAACAGGGGTAAATATGCTGTTAATTACGATATAAGGTTTTAATTAAATGATAGCCAAACTTTGTTTTTATGGGTCCATGTACTTTTAATACCGGCCTTTTAAAAACAACATCATCAAAAGCTTTCACCATTTGTCCACGGCGAAACTCGCCCAAATCA
>JALJPA010000294.1 GCA_022969215.1 Colwellia sp.
CAGAGCGTTTACAACTTTATTCTAATGGCGCTATGTCACTTAAGTTATATGCTAATGGCCAACTTGGCTCTGAGCGAGAAATGGTGGAACTATTACAGATAGGTAGTTTAGCCATTACCAAAGTTTCTGCCGCCGCAATGGAAGGCTTTGTACCTGAGATGAAGGTCTATAGCCTACCCTATATTTTTCGCAGTAGAGAGCATCGATGGCAAGTACTGCAAGGCGCTGTTGGTCAAGATATTTTAGCTGCGTCTAATAAAGCCCATTTAACCGGCTTAGGCTATTTTGATGCTGGTAGTCGTAGTTTCTATACCTGTAATGATATGGTGAATTCACCGAAAGATATTGTCGGTAAAAAAATCAGAGTGATGAGCAGTCAAACTGCGGTAAAAATGATTGAAGCTTTTGGCGGGGCTGCCACCCCTATCGCTTGGGGGGAATTATATGCGGCGCTCCAGCAAGGCGTAGTCGATGGCGCTGAAAATAACCCGCCGAGTTATTATCTTTCACACCATTATGAAATTTGTCCCTATTATTCTCTTAATGAACATACTTCGGTTCCCGATGTGATCATTGCCAGTAAACATATATTTAATAGTTTAACCTCACCACAACAACAATGGTTAAGCAAAGCAATGCAAGATGCAGTTGAGTATCAAAAGTCCTTGTGGCTAGCTTCAGAAAAAGAAGCCTTAGCCGCGATCAAAGCTGCAGGTGTAGAAGTTATCACTCCAGATAAAACACCTTTTTTCGATGCAGTTAAACCCTTTCATGCCTCTTATAAAAATAGTCTAGTGGGTGCATTGTTAACTCGAATTAAGCAAGAAGGTCTTAATAATGAATAAATTTGTCGCTAAGTTAGATTATTTAATCGAAAAGTTATTGATATTATTAATGCTTTCGATAGTTTTAATGGTTTCTTGGCAAGTACTTTCACGCTATTTATTACACTCCCCTAGTTCAGTCTCAGAAGAAGTAGCCAGATTCTTATTGATCTGGATTAGTTTGATAGGCGCTGTGTACTGTTATAGAACCAAAGCGCACTTAGGCTTAGATATCATTACCAACAAGTTAGCTGCGCAACAACAAAAAATAGCGGCAACATTCTCTCACGTGATGGTGTTTTTGTTCTCAGTATTGGTACTGGTTATTGGCGGTATTCGTTTAGTTATATTAGCCTTTGAGCCGATACAGCGTTCGCCGGCCTTAGATGTACCTATGGGCTATATCTATTGTGTATTACCTCTATCAGGACTACTGCTTTGTCTTTACGCGACAATTGCCTGCCTGAGTGAGTATTCGGCAACACCTTCAGCAGAAGTTTCGCCTTTAACAGCCAATGCGGAGGCCAAGTAATGGAAACGAGTGCTTTAATATTAATCGTGATGTTCTTTTTGTTATTAGCTGTCAATGTGCCTATTTCATTTAGCATTGGTATCGCCACCTTAGTGACCATGCTATTTAGCATTGATTTTATACCTGCCGTAACGACAATAGCGCAGCGTATGATTGGTGGTGTAAACAGTTTTGCCTTATTGGCTATCCCCTTTTTTATTTTGTCAGGCTTAATTATGGGACGCGGTGGCGTCGCCAAACGATTGATAGAATGTGCCATGGCGCTGATTGGTATGCTTCCTGGCGGCCTAGCGCTGGTTAATGTTTTGTCATGTACCTTATTTGGCGGAATTTCTGGCTCTGCCGTTGCTGCGACTAGCGCTATAGGCAGCTTTATGATCCCCGAAATGGAAAAGAAGGGCTATGATAAAAACTTCGCTACCGCAGTAACCGCAACAGCGGCCACTACCGGCATGATCATTCCCCCGAGCAATATTTTAATTATCTATGCCATTGCCAGTGGTGGCGTATCAATTTCAGCCTTATTCGTAGCTGGTTATTTACCCGGTTTATTAATTGCCTTCTTTTTAATGGTGGTTTGTTCTATCTACTCAGTTAGAAATGGCTACCCAAGAGAAAGTATTTTGCCATTACCAGTGGTACTAAGCAAAATTGCTGCGGCACTGCCAAGCTTATTTTTATTATTCATTGTTATTGGCGGTATTATTGGCGGCGTATTCACGGCGACGGAAGCTGGGGCAATAGCGGTGCTCTATTCCTTATTTTTAGCCGTGGTCATCTATCGAGAAATCAAGGTAAAAGAACTGCCTGATATTTTTCTTAAAGCAGGTGGAATTACCGCCATTGTCATGTTTTTAATCGCAACATCATCAGCTATGTCATGGATTTTATCTTACGAAAATATTCCGCAAATGCTTAGCGACTTTCTGCTCACCATTAGTGAGAATCCATTAATTATCCTGCTTATTATTAATTTACTTTTAATCATAGTGGGTGCCTTTATGGATATGACGCCAGCGGTACTTATTTTTACCCCTATTCTATTACCGGTTGCAGAAAGCATAGGCATGTCACCCATTCACTTTGGCATTATGTTAGTGTTGAATTTATCGATAGGTTTATGTTCGCCGCCAGTTGGTGCGGTATTATTTGTTAGTTGCTCCGTAGGAAAAACCACCATCGAAAAAATAATACGACCCATGATTCCACTTTATATAGCGATGTTTTTTGCGCTTATGTTAGTGACTTATATCCCGGCAATTAGCGAATTTTTACCACGATATTTTGGCTTAATGAATTAATCTAATTGGTATAGGCATTCGTATACAGGGTAAAGGCTCACTCAATCACTATCCAAAGTGATTCAGTGAGCCTTTTCAGTGTTCATGTAAATTTCCGCTCTTATTCCCTAATTAGAATCCTAAGCAGCTAAGCCATCGCTAAATAATCAATACTTTTTAGGATTGAGAGCGTCTTTTAAAAAGACTAAACCGTTCAAGGAATTTATCAAAAATTGAGCTTTAATAGCGGTTTTATTCGGAAATTATTCGGAAGTGCTTAAAACGAGAAAGGGCTGCACATTGTGCAGCCCTTTGAATGTGGCGGTGAGATAAAGACTTGAACTCTATGTCGTAGGCGCTGTGCTACAAACCCGTTTTACTGTAAGTCCTGAAAAGCAAAAAACCCGTTAATCTTTCGATTAACGGGTTTTTCTTAATGTGGCGGTGAGATAGAACGTCACACAGTGGTTCTTAGCGTATTATACAGTCCACAACCACAACGTAACCTATTGAAATATCACAAATATCCTTCCGTACCGATCTTTATTGTATTATACTAACAACTGAAAAAGACGGTCTTTCTGACGGTCTTTTAAAAACCCACACTCACATTATGACAATATAGGTGAATACTATGCCACTAACAGACACCGCAGTTAAAAATGCTAAACCAAAAGATAAAGCGTGGAAGTTATCAGATGGTGGCGGCCTATTTTTGCTCATTAAACCGACAGGTTATAAAAGTTGGAAGTATGACTTCAGGCTAGATAACACCAGAGGTAGCTATACGATTGGTAACTACCCTGATATTGGCTTAAAAAAAGCACGACAAGAGCACAGAGAAGCACGTGAACTTGTTGCTATGGGAATAAACCCTAAGCAGATTAAAATTCAGCGTAAAGTTAAAGACGAGCTTAAAAACAAACGTTTTAGCTTTTACGTGAACGAATGGCTTGAAAAACAAGTTCTAGCTAAAACAACTTATTCAGATTTAAAGCAACGTATTGATAAGAACCTGACTCCCTATTTAGACGGTAAGTATGTCAACGAATACACTACTGCAGACTTACTCGGTATAATGCTACGTATGAGCAACCGAGGAGCCAAAGAAACGGCTATTCGTTTAGCCAACATACTGAGGCGAGTATTCAACGAAATATTAATTTTAGACATCATTAAGATCAACCCTGCACAAGGTTTAGCTGAGCTATTACCCAAGCCTGATAGACGCATAGATAATAACTTCGGTCATATAACAGAGGAAACAGACTTAAGGAACCTATTAAAGCAAATTGACTGCCCTACCGTTAAACAAGACTTTGCTGTAACCCAAGCATTAAAACTAATGCCCCTAATATTTCTTCGCCCATATAACATCAGATTTTTAAAGTGGGAATATATCAATTTTGATGATCGCATTATCAACATTCCAGCAGCTGAGCTTAAGAACAACAAGCCACTTGATGTACCTTTAGCATATCAAGCTATCGAAATTTTGGAAGATATGAAGGCTGTAACAGGTGATAAAGAATATGTATTTGTTACTAGCAGAGGTAAAGATACGCCATTAAGCGAGAACACAACTACAAGAGCCATTCAGCGATTAATTAACCCAGTAACAGGCAAACCGTTTGGCTCTGGTTTTATGACCTCTCACGGCTTCAGACATACTGCGAGTACAATGCTTAATGAATTGAACTACCATTCAGACATCATTGAATTACAGCTAGCTCATACAAATAAAGATCGTATCAGAGCTACGTACAATAAAGCTCAATGGATGGAAAAACGTATTAATATGATGCAATCTTGGGCTGATTATCTTGATGGACTAAAAGCTGAAGGTAATATTACACCAATAAATAAAAGGACTTATGCTTAAATGAAATTCCCAACAGTTATACCTGAAAGAGTATCAATTAGTCTACTCTATGAGTACTTAGAACTCACTGCCATGAATCAAGATGCAAAACTTGATGCTTTAATCAGCTTTTCTCAAAACAGCGGTTTATTATTTA
>JALJPA010000295.1 GCA_022969215.1 Colwellia sp.
CGTTAAAATGGCTTCAGGTGAAAAACTACTCGATTGGGGCATGGCTGAAAACTTAGCTTATGCTTCTATTGTTGATTTAGGTAAACGTGTTCGTTTAACTGGTCAAGACTCTGGTCGTGGTACTTTCTTCCATCGTCATGCGGTTTTACACAATCAAGATGATGGTAGTACTTATACCCCTCTACAAAATATACGTGAGGGTCAAGGTCCTTTTGATGTTCATGATTCAGTTTTATCTGAAGTTTCTGTTGTGGCATTTGAATATGGCTACACCACGGCTGAACCAGCTGGCTTAACTATTTGGGAAGCACAATTTGGCGATTTTGCTAACTGTGCACAAGTGGTTTTTGACCAATTTATTAGTTCAGGTGAACAAAAGTGGGGCCGTTTATGTGGCTTAACTATGTTGTTACCACATGGCTATGAAGGTCAAGGCCCAGAGCATTCATCAGCACGTTTAGAACGTTTCTTACAACTGTGTGCTGATCATAATATGCAAGTTTGTGTACCATCAACACCTGCGCAAGTATTTAATATGTTACGCCGCCAAGTGGTTCGACCTATGCGTCGTCCATTAGTGGTTATGTCACCTAAGTCATTATTACGTCATCCATTAGCGGTTTCTTCATTAGAAGAAATGGCCACTGGTGTCTTCCATAATGTTATCGGTGAAATAGACGAATTAGATGCAAATGCAGTTGAGCGTGTAGTGTTCTGTAGCGGTAAGGTATATTACGAGCTATTAGATCAACGCCGTAAAAATGAACTTAATAATGTTGCAATTGTACGTATTGAGCAACTATACCCATTCCCTGAGCAAGAGCTACAAGCGGTATTGAAACAATATCCAGATGTGAAGCAATTTGTTTGGTGTCAGGAAGAGCCGCAAAACCAAGGTGCTTGGTATTGTTCACAGCATCATTTTAGAGCTGCTATCCCTGAAGGTACGTATTTGACTTATGCCGGCCGTAAGGCTTCAGCAGCACCTGCTGTTGGTTATATGTCAGTTCATGTGAAAGAACAGCAAGCGCTTATTACCCAAGCGTTAACATTAGATTAACTCTTTAGTGCGCTCATTTGATTTTAGCAAGTGAGCGCAAAGAAAGTTTGTAAGGATTATAAAATGACAACCGAAATCAAAGTTCCGGTATTACCAGAATCAGTTGCTGATGCAACAGTAGCTACTTGGCATGTACAAGTAGGTGAAAAATTTACTCGTGATCAAGTCTTAGTAGATATTGAAACAGACAAAGTAGTATTGGAAGTTCCAGCTACTTGTGATGGTGTTATGACCGATATTAGCCAAGTGGATGGCGCGACTGTATTAGGCGACCAAGTAATTGGTACTTACTCAGAAGGTTCAGCTGCTGTTGCAGCTCCTGCAGCGGCACCAGTAACATCTGTAGCAGCAACAAGTGCTGTTAACGTTATTGATATCGTTGTACCTGTTTTACCTGAATCAGTAGCGGATGCGACTGTTGCTACATGGCATGTAGCCGAAGGTGATACTGTATCAGTTGACCAAAACTTAGTTGATATTGAAACAGATAAAGTAGTACTTGAAGTTGTTGCTCAAGACAATGGCGTAATTGGTAAAATCATCCATGTTGAAGGCGATACTGTTTTAGGCGCACAAAAAATTGGCGAACTTAACGCCGGTGCTACAGCGAATACTACCGCGACTGCGACTGCCGAAGATGCAGTAAGCAGCGATGAAATTGCTAGCCCTTCAGTACGTCGTTTAATGACAGAAAAAGGCTTAACAGCAGCAGATGTTGTTGGTACTGGTAAAGGTGGTCGTATTTCTAAAGAAGACGTTGAAGCAGCGGCCAACTCTCCAAAAGGAAAGCCAGCGGCAACTCCAGTAGCAAAAGCAGCGGCTCCTGCTCCAGCTGTTCAAGATTTAGGTGAGCGTACACAGAAACGTGTACCTATGACTCGTTTACGTAAAACAATCGCGACACGCTTATTAGCAGCGAAAAATGAAACGGCCATGTTAACAACTTTTAACGAAGTTAACATGAAGCCAATTATGGAGCTTCGCAAGCAATATAAAGACTTGTTTGAGAAAACCCATGATACCCGTTTAGGATTTATGTCTTTCTACGTGAAAGCGGTAACCGAAGCTTTAAAACGCTACCCAGCAATCAATGCATCAATTGACGGTGATGATATTGTTTATCATAACTTCTTCGATATCTCTATTGCAGTTTCTACACCGCGTGGTTTAGTTACACCAGTATTACGCGACACAGATCAATTAAGCATGGCCGGTATTGAAAATGGTATTCGTGCATTAGCGCTTAAAGGTCGTGATGGTAAGCTTTCAATGGCTGAAATGACTGGCGGTAACTTCACTATCACCAACGGTGGTGTTTTTGGTTCATTGCTTTCAACACCTATCCTCAACTTACCGCAAGCGGCAATCTTAGGTATGCATAAAATCCAAGACCGCCCTATGGCAGTTGATGGAAAAGTTGAAATTCTACCTATGATGTACTTAGCATTATCTTACGATCACCGTTTAGTTGATGGTAAAGAGTCTGTTGGTTTCTTAGTAACAATCAAAGATTTGTTAGAAGACCCTACACGTCTTCTTTTAGATATATAAGAGATAGTTAACTTGATAGCTAAGTCGTTTTCTAAGTTGTTCTATTAAGAAAACGATAGCAAAAAACTTAAGCTATAAAAATTTAGTTCCTCGACTATAGTATTTGCTCTAATGGCTACCGTCATTAGAGCGTTTATACTATAATCGAGATACTTTTCACGGACAGACTCTCAGTACTTCTTAGAAGTGCAATTGACTGTCATTATTTACAGATAAATGGATAAAACACCATGAATTTGCATGAGTATCAAGCGAAACAATTATTCGCTGAATATGGTTTACCAGTTTCTGAAGGTTTCGCTTGCGATACACCTCAAGAAGCTGCCGAAGCGGCTGACAAAATTGGCGGCGATATGTGGGTTGTTAAAACTCAAGTACACGCAGGCGGACGCGGTAAAGCTGGCGGTGTTAAGCTAGTTAAATCTAAAGAAGAAATCAAAGATTTCGCTCAACACTGGTTAGGTAAGAACTTAGTTACTTATCAAACAGACGCTAATGGTCAGCCAGTAACTAAAATCTTAGTTGAAAGCTGTACTGACATCGCTAACGAGTTATATCTTGGCGCTGTTGTAGATCGTGCTTCACAAAGAGTTGTTTTCATGGCATCTACCGAAGGCGGTGTTGACATTGAGAAGATTGCTGAAGAGACTCCTGAATTAATTCACAAAGCTGAAATTGACCCACTAGTTGGCGCTCAACCTTATCAAGCACGTGAATTAGGTTTTAAACTTGGCTTAAACCCTACGCAAATGAAGCAATTTGTTAAGATCTTTTTAGGTCTTGCAAAAATGTTTGAAGATTGTGATTTCGCACTACTTGAAATTAACCCGTTAGTTATTACTGACGAAGGTAATCTTCACTGTTTAGATGGCAAAATTGGTATCGATGGTAATGCTATCTACCGTCAACCTAAAATGCGTGCTTTCCACGATCCATCTCAAGAAGATGAACGTGAAGCACATGCAGCACAATGGGAGCTAAACTATGTAGCTCTTGATGGTACTGTTGGTTGTATGGTTAACGGTGCAGGCCTAGCAATGGGTACTATGGATATCGTTAACTTACACGGCGGCAAGCCAGCTAACTTCTTGGATGTTGGCGGCGGTGCAAACAAAGAACGTGTTTCTGAAGCATTCAAAATCATTTTATCTGACGAAAACGTTAAAGCTGTTTTAGTTAACATCTTTGGTGGCATCGTTCGTTGTGACATGATTGCTGAAGGTATTATTGGCGCTGTTAAAGAAGTAGGCGTTAAAGTACCTGTTGTTGTACGTTTAGAAGGTACAAATGCTGAATTAGGTCGTGAAGTTCTTAAAAACTCTGGCTTAGACATCATTGCTGCTGAATCATTAACTGATGCTGCAGAAAAAGTTGTAGCCGCTGCGGAGGGCAAATAATGTCTATCTTAATTAACAAAGATACTAAAGTTATCTGTCAAGGTTTCACTGGTGGTCAAGGTACTTTCCACTCAGAGCAAGCTATTGATTACGGTACACAAATGGTTGGTGGCGTAAGCCCAGGTAAAGGCGGTCAAACGCACCTTGGTTTACCAGTATTTAATACAGTACGTGAAGCAGTAGAAGCAACTGGCGCAACAGCAACAGTTATCTACGTTCCAGCTCCGTTCTGTAAAGATGCAATTTTAGAAGCTATTGATGCTGGCATTCAAATTATCATCACTATTACTGAAGGTATTCCAACTTTAGATATGGTTGATGTTAAAGCTAAGCTTAACCAAACTGGCGTTCGCATGATCGGTCCTAACTGTCCAGGTGTTATCACGCCAGGCGAAACTAAGATTGGTATCATGCCAGGTCACATCCATTTACCAGGTAAAGTTGGTATTGTTTCACGTTCTGGTACGTTAACGTACGAAGCCGTTAAACAAACAACTGATTTCGGTTTCGGCCAATCTACTTGTGTAGGTATTGGTGGTGATCCAATTCCAGGTACTAACTTCATTGACGTATTGGAAAT
>JALJPA010000296.1 GCA_022969215.1 Colwellia sp.
CGCTCCAGATTCGCCTAATTCAGGGAAGCTACCCGCCCACTCTAATCCGGTACCAATACGCTCAACTTCTGCTTTTTGTTCAATAGTGTAAAAGGCGTAATCTGTAGGTAAGTTGTTACCACCGTATTCAGAATGGGGATTCCAACGTTGTTCAGAGGAACCCTTTACATATTTAGCGTCGATGAATAAATGGGTGGTGTCAGTGAGTTCTTGTTGGTAGGTAAGGTTGAAGTTTATTTTTTCAGAAGGAACACTTAATCGCTGATAATTATAATCACCAAAATAATAGCCGCTATCTGAATTGGTATACGAATTATAGAAACCTTGCTCTGGTTTGCCCATTATTCCCATAGAGCCCATCGGTGTTGGCGAAATACTTCCATCAGGGTTTTGTTTATGTACAACATTATTAATGAAGAAGTTTCGATCTTCTTGGTTAAAAAATCGAACATATTCTTGAATGGTTTTATTTGGAATACCAGATATATTTTCTTCCGGATCATTAGGGTTGGTTAAATACGCTATATCTCTATCAACGTAACTTCTGTCCACGGCCATAATTGGTTTAGATTTATAGTAACTTAAATTTAATACTATATTGGCCTTGTCATTGAGTAAACTAGAGCCGTGGGTGATATCTAAACCTTGTCTTTGACCATCTAACTCACTAGATATTCCATACGTGGCGTTTACTGTTGTGCCTTGATATTCTTTTTTCAAAATAACGTTGATTACACCGGCAACGGCATCTGCACCATAGATTGCTGATGCACCGCCAGTCATTATTTCAATCCGTTCAATAAGTGGCATGGGTATAGATGACATATCTACCGATGTGCTACCCGGCATGGACGGAACATGACGTCTACCATTCACTAAAACCAAGGTTCTTTCTGCGCCTAAACCGCGTAAATTTTGCGTGGACATGCCAGCAATGCCGTTAGAGTTACTGGTAGTATCGCCTAAGTCAGGCACTATAATGGGTAATTTATTTAAGGCTTCAGTAATCGTTAAAGCACCCGTTTTTCTTATATCGTCGCCTGAAATTGAAATTACAGGTGTTACCGCTTCCATTTCAGTACGCTTTATTCTACTGCCAGTTACTTCAATTTTTTCAATTGCTCCTTCTTCATCTTTAACTTCAGTAGCAATGACATTGGTGCTAAAAGCTATGGAAGATACTGCTAGCGCAAGCAGTGATTTACTAAAATTTTTATGGATGTTATTTCTTTGGTAATAGGCCATATATGTTTCCTTTATTTTTATTGTTTGATACACAATTTAGCTGAAGGGTAATACAAACATATTTGTACTAAAGAAGAAGAGGCAGTGACACCAAGTAGGTAATAATAAGCATCAACCGCCGTTTTATAGATGTGAGCGTTGCTAGAAAATACATTCATGACTGACTATTATTTCATTAAGGCGTATGGAATATTTTATTTACGTTGTAGTGAGTAAAGTGCAAAGGTCTACACTAAAAATCACTCGATCCAGCTGAAATCACTGCAAATGATTAAATAGTTTATTATTATTATTTTTACACTAAACATCTTAAGTGCAAACTATTAACGCTCTTGTGTATTGTCGACAATTACCTCTATTATCACTTGAGTTATCTTGGTTTTAAGTTATTATTGCGGAATAAAGTTTACTTTGTCGACAATGTCTTGTTGTTCGATAAGGGGGCTAAAAATTATTTATAAGCTTAAATGAGACAATATGCTTTTACAAAACCCAACAAAACAAGCAGCGGTTACCACGGCTGATAAGGTCTTTGAGCAGCTTCAACATGCCATTGTCGAAGGTGATATGGCCGCTGGTAGCAAAATAAGTGAGCCTGAGCTTGCTAAGCACTACCAAATAAGTCGCTCTACCTTACGTGAAGCGTTGAACCGTCTGGAAAAGTGTCACTTGATAGAACGCAAAGCTAATATTGGCTCACGCGTGGTTGACTGCACTATAGAAGGTTTACTTGAGTTATATATCACTCGTGAAGCACTTGAAGGCATGGCATGCCGACAAGCTGCCCTAAACATGACCGATGAAGAGATAGTACATATGCAAGATATGCTTGCTCAACACGCCGGCGATAAAGCACTGCAAGAGGGGGTGTCTTATTACCAAGAAGAAGGGGATGTTGATTTTCACTATAAAGTTATTTTGGGTAGCCATAATCAACAATTGATCAATCTTATTTGTGGCCAGTTGTATCACTTAGTGCGTATGTATCGTTGTCAATTTGGTATGCATAGCCCAAGAGCTACTCGTGCATTTACTGAACACTCAAATATTATTCAAGCAATCAGTGATAGAGATGGTGAACTAGCCGAGCTATTAATGCGCCGTCATATTGCCGCTTCACGTAAAAACATTGAAAACAAAATTGCCCTGCAAAAAGCAGAGCAAGAATCATAGGAGATCTAAGATGTCAGCAAACGTATCAACAAAGAATATTTCACCGGGTAAAAAATTTCGTCTTGCCCTAGAAAATAATAAACCCTTGCAAGTGGTCGGTACGATTAATGCGTATTGCGCCATGATGGCTGAGCAACTTGGCCATCAAGCTATTTACTTATCCGGTGGCGGCGTGGCCAATGCGTCTTACGGTTTACCCGATCTAGGTATGACATCATTGAATGATGTTATTGCGGATGTACAGCGTATTACTGCGGCTTCAAGTTTACCTTTACTCGTTGACATTGATACCGGTTGGGGTGGCGCGTTTAATATTGCTAAAACTATTCGTGATATGGAAAAAGCTGGCGCTGCGGCGGTTCATCTTGAAGATCAGGTTGCGCAAAAACGTTGTGGACATCGCCCAAATAAGGAAATCGTCTCAACGCAAGAAATGGTTGATCGTATAAAAGCCGCGGTTGATGCCCGTATTGATAGTGACTTTTTTATTATGGCGCGTACAGACTCTTTTGCACAAGAAGGCCTAGAAGCTGCCATTGAACGAGCTAAAGCCTATGTTGCTGCAGGTGCTGATGGTATTTTTGCTGAAGCCATTAAAACCGAAGCGCATTACCGTGCTTTTACTGAAGCCCTTGATGTACCAGTACTGGCAAATATCACAGAATTTGGTCAAACAGAGCTGTGGAATAAAGCACAATTAGCAGAATGGGGCTGTGCCATGGTTCTTTACCCATTGTCCGCTTTTCGCGCGATGAATAAAGCCGCTGAATCGGTTTATAAAACATTACTGAGTGACGGCGATCAAAAAGCGGAAATTGATAACATGCAAACACGCATGGATTTATATGACTACCTTGGTTATCACGATTATGAACAAAAGCTTGATTCCCTTTTTGCCGAAGGTAAAAATAAATAGCTAAAGTGTGCTGAAGGCAAGAACAAGTAGCTTTCAATATTTGAGTAATAGAAATAAGTCATTAAACAAATATCTGAATAAACAAGCTAATAATAAATATAAGAATAGCAGTTCAATTAGCGCATTAATTCAAATAATAATTCGAACATTAAATTTTAAGAGTATGAGGAAATAATCATGAGTGATAAAAAAGTGAGTGGCGCAGGGTTACGTGGTCAAAGTGCTGGCGAAACAGCGTTATGTACAGTAGGAAAATCAGGCTCAGGCTTAACCTATTGTGGGTATGATATTGCCGATTTAGCCGAAAATTCAACTTTTGAAGAAGTTGCTTATTTGCTCTTTCATGGTGAGCTACCTAATGAAAAACAGTTAGCAACATATAAAGCTGAATTGATGAGGTTGCGTGATTTACCCGAGGCATTAAAAGCGGTATTAAAACTTATCCCTAAAGATGCTCACCCAATGGATGTTATGCGTACGGGTTGTTCTTTTTTAGGTAACTTAGAGCCAGAAAGTGATTTTACCCAGCAAAATAACGCAGCAAATCGCTTATTAGCCACTTTTCCAGCGATCATGTGTTACTGGTATAAATACAGCCATGATGGCGTAGAAATTGATTGTCAATCATCTGAGGCTTCCCTTGCCGGACACTTTCTCCGTTTATTAAATGGCGAAAGTCCGTCCAAGCAACATGAACGCGTAATGGATGTATCACTGATTTTATATGCTGAGCATGAATTTAACGCTTCGACATTCACTGCCCGTGTTTGTGCTTCTACATTATCTGATATGTTTTCTTGTATCACTGGCGCTATTGGTACTTTACGTGGACCACTACATGGTGGTGCTAATGAAGCTGCAATGGATATGATTCAGAGCTTTACTTCACCGAGTGATGCTAAAGAACAAATGGCCGGCATGTTAGCTCGCAAAGAAAAGATTATGGGTTTTGGTCATGCAATTTATCGTACGTCAGATCCACGAAATGTCATCATCAAAGCCTGGTCTGAAAAGCTTGCTAAACAGAATGGTGATACATCACTTTATGATATTTCTGTCGCGTGTGAAGAATATATGTGGGATAGCAAGAAACTCTTCTGTAATGCTGATTTCTTCCATGCCTCAACCTATAATTATATGGGTATTCCGACAAAACTATTTACCCCTATTTTTGTTTGTTCACGTTTAACAGGTTGGGCGGCGCATGTAATGGAGCAGCGTAGCAATAACCG
>JALJPA010000297.1 GCA_022969215.1 Colwellia sp.
CTATAATTTAATTTTTATTGATTTATATCACAGCACTTGGGGTGATGTTATTCCCTTAGCCATACAAAAAACAATACATAACGTACGAACTATTTTTTTTAATGCGCCAAAAAACAAATTCGATGAAAAGAAGTTGTTATTATCAGGCCTTGCCGGCATTTTTTACCTCAATGATCGTCTTGATATTATCTTACGTGGTATCACCAAACTACAAAAAAATGAGCGCTGGTTTAAGCGAGAAACAATGAATAGTGCATTGAATGAGCTACTTAAAAAAGAGAGACGACCGAGTCTGCTTACAGCTCTCGACCCTAAGAGACTCACACACTTACCTAGCCTTACCCGACGAGAAAACACCATAATTGGCTTGGTTTCATCGGGAGCCAAAAATCAAGAAATTGCCGATCAGCTGCACATCAGCCCTAATACGGTAAAAACCCACCTCTACAGTATTTTTCGAAAAACCAGTTCCAGAAATCGCATCGAATTGATTAGTTGGACATTAAATTATGCCGTTACTATCAATTAAAATATAAAGTGCCCCATCCTAGTGTGGGTAAACACATTAAAAAGCCAGTGATCAGTCACTGGCTTTTTTATATCGAAGCAACTAAAAACTTAAGCTATAGTGATAGTTGTAACAAACGCATTAAATATTAGCGCCAAACGTTTCTCTTTATACCTTTAATCACTAATTCGGTAATGGCTTTTTCAATCGCTTGTTGCACACAAACATGCATAGGCTCATTGTCACTAAAGCCGCCTTCAACTTCAGCTAAGCGCTTAAAACTAACATAGCGGAAAAAACCAGCACGCATTTCTTGACTCAATACTTTTTTATTGGTTGATACTGACACCAGTACTTGTCCTGTGCGCACGTCAACGGCACGCAGATAAACCGTTATTTGATCTTCACGATAAAGCTCAGAAGCACCAATGCCGAAATATTCCGCACCAAAGCCACCGGTCCTGGTATTAGAGTCATAACTGATAATACCGCCTTCAAGGAGTATTTTTGCCGAAGTTAATGGCGGTAATTCAATATGTTCTGTGGCTTTGTTAGCTTTATTTGCCGCACGGGTAATTTTTCGCTCAGTTAATACATTTTGTAAACCTTCACGTTCCACCGGTAAAAACCAATCAGAATCGCTTAATGCTTGCATCAGAATAGATGTTGCCCCTTGTGTTACCGCGGTAGAGAATGAGCTTACATTGGCTTGTGGTTTGTATTGACCGGTTTGGTCTCGATAAGCATAAACCGAAACAGGTATTGCGCCTTTAGGTTTAGGTAGCGCCTTAAGTTCCTTAAAGCTTTCTAATGGCATCATCTTTGTCGCTAACGACTTGTCTGGCGGAATGAGGCGACTGGTCGATTCAAGTACGCTACAGGCCGATAATAAGCTGAGTAAGCCTACTAGCATAATTATTTTCATTGGCATTTTCATTGAGTTTTTCACTGAGTTACCCAAACTTCGGTATTTCAATTATGGTCACTTTATCTGTCAATAAATCAGTGATTTCTATAGTGATAGTGTCACTATTAGACGATAAAATATCAATTTGATAATCGCCACTAATAAAAGTACTATCTTCAGCATTATTAATGACCGCACTTTCACCTAATACTGTATCTTTATATTTTCGGACAATATCGCTGATAGTTGCACGTTCAATGGCATTGGCTACTTTTTCCTCAAAGCTTTTCGTACTTTGTGGTGCCTTATGTTTATTTTGGCCTTGTGCTTTACCTAACAAAAAATTGCCGTTTAATGGGCTGCCACCAAAACTTGGGTTAATGGGTTTGTAAACCAATTCAGAGCCCGATGCATAACCACTTACGCTAATGCTAATCACTAACGCCAAAATTAACTTCTTCATTATTACTACCTTTCTGATTCTATTAATGACTACCAACCATCTCCAGCCATATCAAGACTATCCTGTTGATATTGAGACCTTTTCATGGCATCAATCAATATAAATATCGCTTGTTCTACTTTTTCTTTAACAGGTGTTTGCCGGCGGCCAAAATGGGTAACATAAATGGTTCGACCATTCAGCCTAAGGCTAAGTCTAGTACCTGCCCTTGGTACAAGTTGCTCAATTATTTGCACATTGATACCTTGCGTATTAGGAATATCTCGCCATAACTGACTGAACTCATGATAAAAATCATGACCTAAACGGCTCTTCGTATTATCAAGTAGCAAACCACCAATTTCGACTTCGCTAGTCGCATGGCAAAAAGAAGTAAATAACAGGGTAATAGCTACCAACAAGGAAGATATATATTTAGTCATATTATGATAGAAAAAAGGGGCCATAAGCCCCTTATTCAAATACCTATTAATTGCAATTATTGCTGAACAATAACAGCAGTATTCCAATCACCTAGTTGGGTAATAGAAACTACACCTGAATCACTGATAAAGGAGCCTTCAACAATGTTGCCATTACCTATTTGGCTGATATTAAAGGTAATATTGTTGCCACCGATGAGCATGGTGTCACCACCCTCGCCAGTGATTAAGTTTTCATCTCCTATTTGCTCGATACCAATTTGATGGTTGCTACCTTCAACTAAAATATCTAATGAGTTCAGCTCACCTGTTTGATCAATATCAATGGTATTTGCATTACTATCAATAATCGTACTCAACATAACTACAGCGTCATTAGCAAAACCGGTTTGAGAAATATCAATATCATTTTCGCTGGTAAGTAACTCCTTATTCTCAGCTGAAGCTTGCACAACAACAACATTTTCACTACCTGATTGCATCACGTCAATGTCGTTATCATCACCATTAAAGTTCATCACATGGCTTTCGTTTAAGTCACCTACTTGCACAGAGCTGTACTCATTATTCATACCAATAGTAGCAATGTAACTAATATTGCTGTCGCCTACTTGGATGAAATTAAAGTCGTTATCATCACCAATGGCATCAAAGCTGGCACTGTTGCCATCACCGTTTTGCATGACATCTACAGAGTTAGACATCCCTGTATATATCGAAGATTCAACGATGTTGTCATTACCTTCTTGGTCGATAGAAATTTCGTTGTCATCGCCCTCAATTGAAGCAATAGTAATCTTATTTCGATCGCCTTCTTGTTCAATCGATAACTCATTGGCATCACCTTCAATCGAAGAGATAGTTGTAACACTCCAATAGCCATCTTGAGTCACTTCAATGGCATTGTCATCACCGACAATACTCGTTAAGTAGCTCTCATTCCATTCACCATCTTGCACAATATCAATAGTATTATTAGAACCCGTTATTTCTGAGTTAATAGCCCAATGACCGCCTTCACCTTGGTCAATAACAACTTCATTACCATCACCAACTATTTCGTTGATCGCACGATTACCAAAACCTAAGTAACCCACACCTAGCTGAGTCACTTCAACGCTGTTTTCATCACCTGTGACGTTATTTTCAGTTTCGTTAATTTCACCATCTTGTGCAATGTAGAGCTCATTATTATTGCCATTAAAAGTACCAACGACTAGGTTGTCAGTGCCTATTTGAATGATTTCAGCGACATTACCTTCACCTATTACAGTAAAGTCCGTGCCGTTTACATCACCTTCTTGAAAAATAGTCGTTTCATTACCAACATTTGAACCTTCGCTAGAAGTTTGTGACAAGATAATCACATTACCTAAGGCATTGACCATCAGATCTGATTGAATAACAGCTACGGATTTTTCTTCTTTCGCTGCTTCAGCCGCGAAAGCCGTTTGACTTAGACCGAGTGCCATAACAACAGCACAAGTGATTATTGATTTATTAAAATTCACAATATATCCCTATTCTTTTTGTTTTATGTAAGCAAACAATTAACTCACAAAGATTATTTTTAATAGATAAGCAGTTTATGGTTTTAACTGCTAGTGTCGTTTTCATCTTTCCATAGTAGTTTTAACAACAATAACCAATGGTATGGTTAAAAAAACAAGTAGTATTATTAAGATAATTTTGTCGTGTTATGCAAAGGTTTTATGGTAAATACCTTTATCTATATCACTGTAGCCAACTGACCTTATCGATGGATATAACACCTAACTTAATTGGTGTTATTTCGGCTTTTCACAATCACTAAACAATTATAAATAAGCACTTCATCTAGATTCTCCCCACAAACCTAAACAATCCAAACATAAGCTAAGTTAGCTTTAGTACGTTGCATTAAAAACTCTACAACATTCTATTAACAATAAATATCACCCTATTTTAGTATTCAAATTTAAAGCAATAAAAACAAACAGATAGAGTAATAACAAACAATAACCCTAAAGAATATTCTAGATTAAAAACCAAAAACCAATACAAAAGGACTAGTTAAAGCACTCTAATAGCAAGTAATTAAAAAGTAGTAAAAAAGTAGTAAAAACCATTAGAAACGCCACTTAAAGTCATGAAAAAGTCGTGTTTATCTCCTTTCTATAGAAACAAGCCTGTTTTTATGATTAAAGTAATGACGTTGCACAAATCCATAGTAAGTAGAAAG
>JALJPA010000298.1 GCA_022969215.1 Colwellia sp.
AATAGAATAACTATGATACAAAGCTCGCGCCGCGATTAAGCCCGTTTTAAATTGAATAAATTTTAACCCTGAAAGATCAACAGACCCTAGTATTTAAGTTGTTTTTCTACGTTAGTCGATATTATCCGGCCCAACACGTACCACTAACTTACCGAAGTTTTCGCCTTTTAATAAACCAATAAAAGCACCTACCGAGTTCTCAAGCCCATCAATCATGTGCTCTTTGTACTTGATCTCGCCAGCCATTAACCACTTAACCATTTGTTCACTAAATTCGTTATAACGATGACCATAATCATCAAAGACAATAAAGCCCTGCATTTTAATGCGCTTAACCAATAATGTGCCCATTAATAACGACAATCTGTCAGGACCACTTGGTAATTCAGTAGCGTTGTATTGAGAAATTAAGCCACATAAAGGCACACGGGCACAGCTATTAAGTAATGGCATAACGGCGTCAAAAACTTTTCCACCAACATTTTCAAAATAAACATCAATGCCTGATGAACAAACTTCCGCTAATTGCTCGGCTAAATTTTCACTTTTATGATCTAAACAATGATCAAATCCTAAAGTTTCAACTGCGTATTTACATTTAGTATCGCCGCCAGCAATACCAATCACTTTGCAGCCTTTCAATTTAGCTATTTGCCCCACTAAGCTACCGACAGCACCCGTTGCCGCAGCAACAACGACTGTATCACCCGCTTTTGGCTGACCAATATCAAGCAAACCCATGTAAGCCGTTAACCCTGGCATACCTAAGACACCTAAGGCATGTGATGGATTAACCATTTTGTCATCTAATTTAAGTAATTCACTACCATTGATAACGCTATAATCTTGCCAGCCACCAAAGGCAACTACCCAATCACCTATCTTATAATTTTCATGGTTTGATTGTTCGACTCGACAAACGCTACCACCAACCATTACTTCATTTAAAGCAACAGGGTCAGCATACGATTTAGCATCATTCATGCGTCCACGCATATAAGGGTCGAGTGATAAAAATACCGTACGTAATAACACTTCACCTGCTTTAGGCGTCGGTTTTTCACTGCTTACAAGATTAAAGTTTTCAGCGGTAGGTGCGCCAAAAGGACGTGATGCCAAAACCATTTGGCGATTTACATTAGTTGTTTGAGTCATGTTAATTCCTTTTGCTTACAATGCTTTTGTTAAAATTTCACGGCTGATTGCTAAAGTGATATCGCTTTTTTCGCCTAATGCCGTCATACCATGTTGCTCTAATCGCTCAATTAGTAGGTCAATATCCTTACTGCCAAGATTCACATCAGATAAACGAGTTGGCACCTGCATCTGCTGGAAAAACTCTTCGGTTAAACGAATAGCTTGCTCGATACGTGTATCTTCATCACCTTCGGTTATCTGCCATACACGTGATGCATATTGTAGTAATTTCTCACGCTTTTGCTCTTTACGTACTTTCATTACCGCAGGTAAAACAATGGATAAAGTACGTGCATGGTCAATACCAAAAGCACCCGTTAATTCATGGCCTATCATATGTGTTGACCAATCTTGTGGCACACCTGCGCCAATAAGACCATTTAATGCCATGGTTGCCGACCACATAATATTGGCTCTAACCTCTAAATTTTCTTTAGTCGCTGGCAATAAAGCTTTTGGTCCTTCTTCAATTAAAGTTTGCAATAATCCTTCACTGAAGCGGTCTTGCACTTTGCCATTTACACTGTAAGTTAGGTACTGCTCAATAGTATGAATAAAGGCATCAACCACACCATTACTGATTTGACGATCAGATAATGACAAGGTCACACTTGGGTCTAACACAGCAAAGAGTGGGCGAACTAAAGGGCTAGAGAAAGGTAGCTTGTTACCATCTCGTGTTACTACCGAGTTGCCGTTACTTTCAGAGCCGGTCGCCGGTAAAGTTAATACCGCGCCAATGGGTAATGCTTTGGTTACTGCTTGCTGTTTAGCTAAAATATCCCAAGCATCATCACCCTCATATAACGCCGCGGCAGCAATAAATTTGGCGCCATCAACGACAGAGCCACCACCAACGGCAAGTATGTAATCAATATTCTCGCGTTTAATGATATCTTGCGCTTTCATCAAGGTATCATAAGTTGGGTTTGGCTCTATACCCGAAAACTCAAAGAATGTGTGTTCATTAAGCGCAGCAATCACTTGTTGATACACGCCATTTTTTTTAATTGAGCCGCCGCCATAAACTAATAATACTCTTGCGTTTAGTGGCACTTCTTTGGCAAGTACGGAAATTTGTCCTTCACCAAAATGAATATGCGTAGGGTTTTGAAAAGTAAAATTTAACATCTATATTCCTATATTATTCTCTAACAGCTTAAACAAACGAGTGAACTAAGCTAATTAACTGAACTGATTACTTAAAAGGTAACTTAAGCAGAAAGCTGAGCTAGTAATTTTTCAGCCGCCAATGCAGAACTGGCTGGATTTTGACCGGTAATAATAAGGCCATCTTGTACAACAAAAGCATGCCAATCTTGTGCTTTTTGATATTCGCCACCACGTTTAATTAGCTCGTCTTCAAGTAAAAAAGGTACCACTGCTGTTAATTGCACGGCTTCTTCTTCACTGTTAGTAAAACCTGTTACTGCTTTGCCTTTGATGGCAAAATCACCCGAAGCTTGTTTAACATTTAATAAAGCGGCACTAGCGTGACAAACAGTCGCAACGGCTTTACCTGCTTTTAGGAAGCTTTCAATCAAGGTGATTGAATCAGTGTTATCGGTAAGGTCCCATAATGGACCGTGACCACCAGGATAAAATACGCCATCAAAATCACCTTCATTAAGCGAAGATAATTGTACTGTGTTAGCAATTTTAGCTTGTGCTACATCATCGCCATCATAACGTTCCGTGGCTGATGTTTGGAAATCTTCTAATGTACTTGTAGGGTCAATAGGTGCTTGTCCGCCTTTTGGTGTCGCTAAGGTCACCTCTACACCGGCATCGATAAAGGCATAATACGGGGCGGCAAATTCTTCTACCCAAAAACCAGTTTTTTTGCCGGTATTACCAAGCTCATCGTGTGAAGTAAGTACCATCAATATTTTTTTAGTCATTATCAATCATCCATCAATTTAAATGTTTAGAAGTAAGTGTAAGTGTTTTCTCATTTTCACCTTCACTTTCAATAGAGCCAGTATATGCCTACAAACAACCATGAACAATGCAGATAAAACTGACAACATTGTATCAATAATTGATACAATGTCATTTACGGTCAATTACTGAGTAAGTAGTAATACGCTTTTAGTCAATTAGGATAGTCTATGAATGTTTCATTTGAACAACTCAAGAGTATGGTTGTTTTTGCACAAGTCATTGAGCAAGGTAGCTTAAGCGCCGCCGCTAAACATTTAGGGCTCTCGCGAGCGGTAGTCAGTTATCATTTGAAAAAGCTTGAAACACAGCTCGAGGTAAAACTACTTAACCGTTCAACCCGGTCGATCAATCTTACTGAAGCTGGCCAAGCCTATTATGAACGCTGCCGGGTTATTGCCGAGCAAGCCAGTGCTGCCAACCAGCAAATTGAAAATTTCAAAAATGAGCCTATTGGATTACTTAAAATAACTTGTCCGGTAAATGTTGGTTTGCAAACCGTAGTACCAGCACTTAACGAATTTAAGAAGATTTATCCAAAAATTGAGCTTGATGTCATGTTGACTGATGAAGTGGTTAATATCATGAAAGAAGGCATAGATTTGGCTATTCGTGGTGCGCCATTGCCTGACTCAGGTTTACAAGCAAGTAAGCTCGCCACCCTAAAAACGTGTCTGTGTGCTGCACCTGACTATATTCATCAATATGGGCAGCCTAAAAACCCTGCTGATTTAAGTAATCATCAATGGGTAATTTATAAATTAACGTCGGGAGTAGTAACGCTAACTAAAGGTAGTCGTTCGTTCAGTGTTACCACCAAAGGCAGCATCAGTACCAATAATGCCGCCGCACGTACCGCATTTGTTGAAGCCGGACATGGCTTAGGCCGTATTCCTCTTTATGATGCTTTGCCCAAAATAAAGGCTGGTAGCTTAGTAACAGTACTCAATGATTACAGCCTGAGCGATATCAATGTATATGGTGTTTTCCCGCCAGGCACGGCCAACTCTAAAAAAATGAGATTATTGCTTAATTTTTTGAAAGAGTATTTTAACAGCCAAATAAGTAATAAAATCTAAATAAAAATCTAGCTAATGTCACTTCACTTGATATAGATCACATTTCAACCAAAAAGAAACACTCCGTTAACAGTTAGTAATACAAACGCAACAATAGCCATGTTATTTGTAGAGGCTAAGAGGTATCAGTTGCTTTTTGTAAAGACATTAAAAGGCTTGGTCGATACTACTAAAGCCATATGGAAATAGCTCAGAGATCAATCATTTACTTTAATTTATTTCAATAGCCACTTGTAAGCCGAACATATAACAACATACAAGGCTAATAATTAGGTGAATCATGAATGAAATGCAAT
>JALJPA010000299.1 GCA_022969215.1 Colwellia sp.
GCCTATAAACAAGGCAAAGCAGATGATAAGGTTTATGGCATGAGCTTATATGATTTGAATATTCAGTGGCAATTAACCACTTTGCATAGCGTATTAGTGCTCAACATTACTCAATCCAGCAAGTAGCCCACTAACGTAACGAGTTACTTTAAAGAGAGCATCATGAGCCAATATACTATTAAGAAAACAGCTACAATTCACAACGCAGCTAGTTTTAGCCCAGATTGGCAAGCAATAACAGCCATAGCCATTAACAACTTCCCCTGGTATCAAACCGGTCCTAAACAAGACACACAAGTAAAACTTAGCGCCACTAAAGACACTTTATTCATACAAATTATTGCCCAAGACAACTACAGCTATGCCAAGCAAACTGAGCTTAATCATATGTTAATTTGCCAAGATTCTTGTGTAGAATTTTTCTTCAGCCCTTCTGGCGTATTGGGCAGCAATTATGTCAATTTAGAAGTTAATTGTTGCGGCACGCTACACCTGGCTTATGGTACTGGCCGTGATAAACGTCAATTTATCAGCCTAGAAGCGGCAAGCTTAATACAGCGTAAAACGAGTATTAACAGTCCGGTAAAATTCGAATCTGAAGATGATAAAGAATGGATCGTTGAAATAGCTCTACCGTTCGCAGCTATCGAGCAACTAACCGGCGAAAACGTCAATAAAGATAAATGGTTTGCTAACTTCTACCGTTGTGGCGGTAGAACAGAGCCACAATACGCGGTATGGAATAATATAGATGTGCCTGAGCCTGATTATCATAGACCTGAGCACTTTGGCGAATTAGTGTTTATTTAAAGCTTCTATTCCTTTTATATCAAGGGCCAAAAGGTATGGATGGTAATGCCGAATGAGAGCTGCGATAAAAGATGACATTGAAATCCGATATGCGAAATAAGACTAACGACACTAATACTACCAGCCGCTGATAAGTTGGGTTTTAAGTGGTAATCACCTTGTTTGTATTTCGGATGTAGCAGAATTGTCAGCTTAGATAAAGTGCAATTAACCCTGTAATTTTGGTAATCAAACCAGAATAAATAACAACATTGACAGATTTAGAGAGATTGATATAGCATTTATAATGCCTCATTGGGTGGCTAAAATGCTTGGTTAAAATAAGCAACCAAAGAGCATGTTTACCTGTTGTTCACCTAATGGCGTGTTATTATAAAGCCGATTTACACAAACCGTATGCATAAGAATCTATGTATTGATTATTAATTAATATATGTTCTCTAAAACAACCTTCTCGAATAAAGCCTAACTTTTCTAATACGCAATAGGACGCAGCATTGTGAACAGAACAAAATGCTACTAATTTATTTAGCTTTAGCTCGTTAAAAGCATAATTTTTAAGTAGTTTCAATGCGCTACTAGTTATACCCCGCCTTTGAACGCCACGCTTCAAAATAAAACCAACTTCGGCGGTTTTAGTCTCATGGTTTAGTATTTTAAGTGCAATCCAGCCAATTTTTTCACCGCACTCTATTTCAGTGATCGGCAAGGTGCACCATCCGTCACTTTTTATATTCCATGGTCGTGATCTAATTTCAAATGCTTTTTTTGCTTCATCATGGGTAAGTGTTTTAGAAACATGCTTCATGATTTTTGAGCAAGTTAATATTTCTAAAAAAAACTCAAAATCCGATTCGCCTAGTGGCGATAACTTTATTCTTTCATCCGAGAGTTGCACGATAACCCCTTAAGTTTTAAAACGCCGCCATAAACGACAAAGTAATTGTTGATTAAAATTAACGACGAATGAGCAAGACAATTATTTTCTGTCCTTTTTGAACAGCTTATTATATGCGGATTACACCACTGTAGTTAAAGTTTTATTTTACCTATTACCATATCCCTAAACATAACCCAGTCACCTATAAAGCTGTATATTGGATATACAAAAGTAGCGGGTCTATTTTTTTCAAATATAAAATGTCCGATCCAAGCGAAACCATAACCAATCAAAGGCATGAACAACAATAAATAAAGACCTCCGAAGACTACAACATAAAAAATTAACAAAAGAATTAAACAAGAGCCAACAAAATGAAGTCGACGACATATCTGGTTAGTATGCTGACTGAGATAAAACGGGTAAAACTCGGTAAAATTATTATATTTCTTTGGCATGAGACCCACCTTAAATGTTTACACTATTGGTGTCGGATATAAAAGCACATAACGCTTATTATGGATAGTTAACATTAAAAATATTCAGTATTTCTAATGGCTGCCGATAATAATATAGACAGCGACTACTTATAAAATAACTACGAAAGCTTAAGAAAAGGATATTCATCAGATGAAACTTTATACCGAAAATATGCAGGCCAATATTCCTATTTATCAAGAGTCTGTCTCTGCATCTAAGTTAGATGAATTAAACCAAGCTTCATCAGCTGAAAAAAAACTATCAGTAAACTATCAATCAGATCAAGTCAATATTTCTGAAGAAGCACGTCAAAAAAGCGTTGATGATACAAATCAAGCAGCCATGAGAAAATTAATGGGCAAGGAGGATGTTAATGAGGCCAAAGGTGAAGGGCAAAAAACATTAGATGAAAAATCGCAGAATTACAAGAAAAAATAACTCAATTAACAGCAGAAATAGCTCAAGAGCGTAGAAGCGGTAATAATGAAAAGGTTAAAACAATGGAGTCGGAACTAGTCATGTTAAATTCACAACTGCTACAACTTATAGAACAAAAAATGGGAGCTGCAAAAAGCCAATAACAGTCTTTAAAATCAAAGTGTATAAATATCTGTGGTTACTCAAACTTGAACTGACACTTCAGATTTATAACTTGTATCAAACCAGACAGACAGACAGACATGCCACCAAAGCGGTCATTGACCTTTTCAAAAGTAAAGATGAATAGAGTATTACTTCTATGGCGCTAACGCCCCCTTAACGAGATATAAAAGTTTATGTGGCGTATTCTAACTAGTAAGAATTAGGCATTTTCAAACAATAACAATGGATATTTAGATCAAATCCGCTTAGCCATTGTTATCCATTCTACTATAAATAAATCTGCTAATTTATCGACATTATCTTTCTTCTTCTCAACCATAATTTTTGGTGGATTTCTCTCAAATGAAATAGTCTGATGTTTGCTCGAACTCAATAGGAGCTGGAATGATGTTTTTATAACTTACTGATACAAAATATTTTCGGTGCTAACAGGATAGGTGTCACATCCCTATTGATTGACCACTAAAGAAGTATAAAAATCAAACAGAAACCAAACATTATAAGATAGAAAAGAGTTTGGACAATTCAGCTCTGCTTTCATGCTATTGAAGATATCCTTAACTATTAGGTCTACTCTTCGGATAAATACTCTTAAACGTTTTCACCGCACTAGCTTGAACTTCATTTTCACACGCTTTACCTTGATAGCACTGATAGAAGCTATTAAAGCTTGCCCAGTAAGTATGCATTACTCCCAACAAACGGTTTTTAATGGTGTCTCCACTGTTTGCGCGCATGCCTATCATATTAGTTACCTGAAACTCAGCAACACTGGGTACTTGAAATGATGCACTAATAACATTTAAGCCTTTCACTGCAAAGTAACCCGGAGTTGGCGGTGCAGATTCGTATTGCCAATCACAAATAATAACGTCCTTAGAGATCAGTTCAATAGCACCGTCAGTATCATTTTTTGAAGCTGCCCATCCCCCAAGACCAGTGGTGTTACCGTCTAATAACCTATCACCCCATATATACATAGCAACATTTTTTTTTG
Source organism: Colwellia sp. (assembly GCA_022969215.1). Lineage (GTDB taxonomy): Bacteria > Pseudomonadota > Gammaproteobacteria > Enterobacterales > Alteromonadaceae > Colwellia. The sequence continues at coordinate 3,771 of JALJPA010000299.1, forward strand.
ATAAGTGTTGCTGGATAAGGTTAACTTCATTGGCAAAGAGCTCTGCTTTATTTTTCCCCTGACAACGTTCACACCCGTCTTCACCTAAAATAAATACTTCGTCCATGCCGACGTGTACTCCTTTGGCTTAAAACACTGCAACCAACTCATCAATCACAGCAAAAACAACATCATGAACTTCAGGGTGATTAGGGCAATAGGCGCGTGTATAAAAATCTTTTTTATGTAATTTTATTCCAGGATTTTCTTCGAACTCAGGATAAACTCTCAGTAAGGAGTGTATATTATCTTTTTTCCAAGATTGATGGCCTAACATATTAATAATTGGAATTATTTCAATATTATATTTAGCCGCTGTCTGTACCATTGTTTTTATTTGCTGCTCGGTTAGCGCATTTTTCTCTGCTAATTCTGGATGAGACTTAAACTTATAGTTATA